>JALRFN010000238.1 GCA_023268425.1 Burkholderiaceae bacterium
AAATCACCGACGGTTTGGCCAGTTACAAAGCCAGCAAGTAAACCGGCGCCTTTCGCGCGCTGGGGCCTCAATCGGCCGCTTGCACACCGGGGCTGGCCTTGAACGGGCTGCGCCCATCGAGCCAGGTTTGGTACTCGCGTACCGCCTGGCTTTCTTCTTGGGTAAAGGCTTGCACGGCCTCGGCAAAGCCCGGGTGAGCCAGCCAATGCACGCTGGCTGTGGGACTGGGCATCAGGGCACGGGCCATTTTGTGTTCGCCTTGCGCACCACCTTCAAAACGCTGAACGCCGTTGGCGATGCACCAAGTCAAAGGTTGGTAATAACAAGCATCAAAATGTAGGCAAGGCACATGGGCCAGCGCCCCCCAGTAGCGGCCATAGGCCACCCGTCCATCGTCAGATAGCCCCACCAGTGAGGCGGCAATCGCTTGGTCGCCATGTCGGGCGATGAACATCACCCAGTTGGGCGTCATGTTCTGCGCGACTTCGGCAAAAAAAGCAGGTGTCAGGTAAGGCGGGTTGCCGTGTTCGTAATAAGTGGTTTCGTAGCAGCGGTAAAAGAAGGCCCAATCTTGCGCGGTGATTTGCGCGCCGACTCGCACCTCGAAGTGCACCCCAGCGTCGGCGACTTTGCGCTGCTCTTGCTTGATTTTTTTGCGTTTGCTCTGCTGAAGCGACGCCAAAAAACCCTCGAAGTCTGGCCATCCTTGGTTTTGCCAGTGGAACTGCACGCCAGGACGCAGTGACCACCCCGCGTTTTGCGCTGCATCGGCCTCATCGGCTGGCAGGAACAACACGTGCAGCGAAGACCAATCTTGCGCCCTGGCGTGCTGCACCATGGCTGCGATCAAGGCCTGGCGGGCCAGCGCATCAACGGCCAGCAAGCGCCGCCCGGGCACAGGCGTGAACGGCACGGCCGCGACGCCTTTGGGGTAGTAGCGCAGACCGTGGCGTTCGTAGGCCTGCGCCCAGGACCAATCGAAGACATATTCGCCGCGCGAATGGCTCTTGCCGTAAAGCGTGGTGGCGGCGACCAGTCGCTCGCCTTGCCACAGGCTCAACCACTGTGGTGACCAGCCGGTCTGCGGACAAGCGCTGCCGCTGCGGTGCAGGGCTTGGGCGTAGGCCAGTGACACAAAAGGCGAAATGCTCTCGTCTGGTGCGTGTGCCGCGTGCAGCAAGGCCTGCCACTCGGCGGCGGGAATGGCGCTCGGATTGTCGAAAACCCGGGTGACATAATCCGGGCTCTCTGTGCTGTTGGCGGTCTCAAAAGTGCTTGGGTTCACGGTGTCGCAGCGTTGATTTTTTGTTCGGGGTCTAGAGCGAGATATGACACTTCGCATCGCAGTGGCGCAATTCAATTATGTGGTCGGTGATTTGCGTGGCAACGCCCAACGCATCATCGATGCCGCGCACCAGGCCGCTGAACAGGGGGCGGACGTCTTGCTCACCCCCGAGTTGGCACTGACGGGTTACGCGGCCGAAGACCTGTATCACCGCCCTGGATTTTTGCGCGATGTGGAGCAGGCGGTCGCTGCCATTGCCCAAGCCACTGCACCGCTCAAGGGCTTGTTCATCATTCTGGGCTACCCGCATGCACTCACCGCTGCGGCGCGCAGTCGCAATCTGTTGGTGCCCGCAGCCACCAATGCCGCCGTGGTTTTGCACCAAGGCCAAAGTCTGGCGCGCTACGACAAAAACTCCCTGCCCAATTACCAGGTGTTTGACGAGCGGCGGTATTTCGTGCCGGGTGCGCAACCCACTGTGGTCGACATCAAAGGCACCCGGGTCGGTTTGTTGATTTGCGAGGACGCTTGGGTGGAAGGTCCCGCGCGCCGCACGGCGGACGCAGGCGCACAGGCCTTGTTGTTGCTCAACGCCTCACCGTTTCATGGCGGCAAGAGCCGTGAGCGCGAAGAGGTCATGGCGGCTTGCGCGCGCAGCGTGCAATTGCCGCTGCTGTATGCCCACATGGTGGGCGGGCAAGACGAAGTCGTGTTCGAAGGCCGCAGTTTTGCAGTGAACGCGCAAGGTGAAACCCAAGCCCGAGCGCCTGGATTTGCTGAAGCGCTGCCCGTTTGGGCCTTGGGCGACGACGGTCAATGGGCGGGGGATATCGCTGCTTTGGATGAGCCGCTGGGCGATTTGTGGCAAGCCTTGGTCATGGGCACGCGCGATTACATCGAGAAAAACGGCTTTCCTGGCGTGCTCTTGGGTTTGTCGGGTGGCATTGATTCAGCGCTGGTGTTGGCGGTCGCTGTCGACGCCCTGGGGGCACAGCGGGTGCGCACGGTGATGATGCCTTCGCCCTACACGGCAGACATCTCTTGGCTGGATGCGCGAGCAATGGCTGATCGCCTCGGTGTGCGCCACGATGAAATCAACATCGCCCCGCATTTCGAGACCTTCAAGGCCAGTTTGGCGCAAGAGTTCGCTGGTTTGGCCGAAGACACGACTGAAGAGAACTTGCAGGCGCGCATTCGCGGCACCTTGTTGATGGCTTTGTCCAACAAATACGGGTCTTTGGTGCTGACCACAGGCAACAAGAGCGAGATGACCACAGGTTACTGCACACTGTACGGAGACATGGCGGGCGGCTTTGCCGTGATCAAAGATGTGGTCAAGACTCAGGTGTTTGCGCTGGCCCATTGGCGCAATGCGAATGACCCCTTTGGCACCGGCTTGAATCCGATTCCTGAGCGCATCATCACCCGCCCACCCAGCGCTGAGTTGCGCCCCGACCAAGTCGACCAAGACAGCTTGCCGCCTTATGAAGTGCTGGACGCCATCATTCAGCGCTACATGGAAAACGACGACAGCGCCGAGGAGATCATGGCCTCGGGCTTTGCGCCGGAACACGTGCAGCAGGTGATTCGCCTGCTGCGCATCAACGAGTACAAGCGCCGTCAAGCGCCGGTGGGCATCCGGGTGACCCACCGCAGCTTTGGCAAGGACTGGCGCTACCCCATCACCAACCGTTACCGTTCGGGTGGTTGAGACCCTTTTGCGGGCGTGTGGTGGAGGCATAATGCCTGCAATTCAATCGATTCAGGAGACCTTGCCGTGAAACAAATCACCGCCGTCATCAAACCCTTCAAGCTCGAAGAAGTGCGCGAGGCCCTGGCCGATCAGGGCGTGACAGGCTTGACGGTCACGGAAGTCAAAGGTTTTGGTCGCCAAAAGGGCCATACCGAGCTGTACCGCGGCGCGGAATACGTGGTCGATTTCCTGCCCAAGGTAAAAATTGAGGTGGTGGTGAAGTCCGACGACGTTGACCGCTGCGTCGAAGCCATCGTCAATGCGGCGCGCACGGGCAAGATCGGTGATGGCAAGATTTTTGTGACACCTGTGGATCGCGTCGTGCGCATCCGCACGGGCGAGGAAAACGACGGGGCCATCTGACTTCGGTCCAGCCTTGTTCCCTCGATCAAACGCCCGCGTCAGCGGGCGTTGTTGTTTGGGGCCAGCGGTGCCCCCTTAAACGGCGCCTGCGTCGAAGGCTTGGGCCAGAGGGGGCAGGGCCGCACGCAAGTCCCCCAAAAGGGTTGCTGCGTCAGAGCCAATTTGCACCAAATCCATTTGCCAAGGCGACACGAAACCCGCTTGGACGGTATCGTCTAGAAACGCGAGCAAGCGGTCGTAATAGCCGTTGGCATTCAGGATGCCAATGGGCTTGTCGTGGTAGCCCAGTTGGCGCCACGTCCAAACCTCGAACAATTCTTCAAAGGTGCCGATGCCGCCAGGTATGGCCAAAAAAGCATCCGCCCGTTCGGCCATCAAGGCCTTGCGTTCGTGCATGTTGCGCACCACGTGCAGTTCGTCGCAGGCGTGGTTGGCCAGCTCTTTGCCCACCAGGGCTTCGGGAATCACGCCGATCACGCGACCACCATGGGCTTGTGTGGATTCAGCGACCAAGCCCATCAAACCCGCGTTGCCGCCGCCGTAGACCAATTGACCGCGGTTTTGTCCAATCCATTGCCCCACGGCGCGAGCCACATCAGAAAGGCCGGGATCGGCGCCCAAGCGTGAGCCGCAATACACGGCGATGGAAAACAAGGGTGTGGTCATCAGGCGCTCACAAATCGCAGCCAAATCACGGTCAGCCAAACGCCGCCACAGTAAATCAGGCTGAGCAAAACCGCCGCGCTGCCCAAATCTTTGGCGCGCTTGGACAAGTCGTGCCACTCTGGGCCCACGCGGTCAACGACCGCTTCGACACCGGTGTTGAGCAACTCCACGACCATGACCGCCACGACACTGCCCACCAGCAAGGAGGCCTCGACCCAAGTGCGACCCAGCCACAGCCCCAAGGGGATCAAACCGGCTGCGATGATGACCTCTTGGCGAAACGCGGCTTCGTGCCACGCGGCTCGCAAGCCCGCGATGGAGTAGCCCGTCGCGTGCCAGACGCGAGAAAAACCTTTGCGATGCTTTTGTGGGTTGGCGCTCATGGCTTGATGTCGGTGTTTGAAGGGGCTGCGCTGATCAAGCGCGTGCCGGCCCAAACATCATGCCAAAACTGTGTGTCAGGTTGAAAACGCGCCAACACCGCCCAAACCGCCACCCAACCCAAGACCACGACGCTGACCTCAGTGCCGGAGAGGTGGATGTTTTGCACGGCCGCCAGCGGGGGCAAAAACCAAATCCAACAAAACACGTAGCGCACGATGGCGCGTGACCAAGTCAAGGGGCTGCCGTCTGGGTTGACAACACGCACATGCCAGGTGCGCATGGGCAGTGTCTGCCCAGTGCGCGTCCACTGCCAAGTGAAGTAGTAACCCAAGACCAAAAACAAGACCACATGCTGACCCAGGCCTTGGCTCAGGCTCAGTCTGGGCGTGACGGTTTGGTGGATGGCGCCATCCAACAGTGCGGCCACACCTTGCACCGCAAACAAGACGCCAAACAGCAGCACACCCTCGTACAGCCAACAGGCGAGGCGACGGCGAATGGAGGGGGTGCTCGGGGTGGCTTGTGGTGTGGTCATGGGCGCGAATTGTCGCACTGCAACATCAACTGAGCCTGCGCGGCGCGGCGAAACGCGAAAAATCGAGCCCATGCCTACTTTTGTGTGCCAAGCAGTGCGATAATCGCAGGCTGCACTTAATTTGCAAACGGGTCTTGGTCGTGCGTTTCATGAAGACGCCGATGTCCAAGGTCTTAAGTCCTATAACTGGCCTCATGAGGGCAAGGGCGGGGCACCCACGGTTTTTCGTTAGAGAAAATCTCGGAAGGTTCAACATGAAAATCGACTCTGCGGCACATCAGTCTGCCGCCCAGGCCAACCAGGCCGCGCAAACGCCCGAATTGATGGGCTCCGAAATCCTCGTCAAAGCGCTCCAAGCTGAACAAGTTCAGTACCTCTGGGGTTACCCCGGCGGCGCCGTGCTGTACATCTACGACGCGCTGTACAAGCAAGACACCATTCAACACGTGTTGGTTCGCCACGAGCAGGCTGCCGTGCATGCCGCCGACGGCTACGCCCGTGCCACAGGTGACGTCGGCGTCGCGCTGGTCACTTCTGGCCCAGGCCTGACCAATGCCGTGACCGGCATCGCCACGGCGTACATGGACAGCGTTCCGATGGTCATCATCTCGGGTCAGGTGCCCACAGCCGCGATCGGTTTGGACGCCTTCCAAGAGTGCGACACCGTCGGCATCACGCGCCCCATCGTCAAGCACAACTTCTTGGTCAAAGACGTCAAAGATTTGGCGGTGACCCTGAAGAAGGCCTTTCACATCGCTCGCTCAGGCCGCCCAGGCCCGGTGGTGGTGGACATCCCCAAAGACGTGTCCTTCAACCGCACCGCGTACGAAGGCTATCCCGAGTCGGTGTCCATGCGCTCGTACAACCCAGTGCGCAAGGGCCACGCGGGTCAGATTCGCAAGGCTTTGCAGTTGCTGTTGAGCGCCAAGCGGCCCTACATCTACACCGGCGGCGGCGTGGTCTTGGGCAAAGCGGTGCCCGAGCTGCACGAACTGGTCAACCTGCTGAACTACCCAGTCACCAACACCTTGATGGGTTTGGGGGCCTTCCCGGCGACCGATCGCCGGTTCTTGGGCATGCTGGGCATGCACGGCACGCTGGAAGCCAACCACGCCATGCAAGAGTGCGATGTTTTGTTGGCAGTGGGCGCACGTTTTGACGATCGCGTGATCGGCAACCCCAAGCACTTTGCGCAAAATGACCGCAAGATCATCCACATCGACATCGACCCCAGCAGCATCTCCAAGCGCGTGCGCGTGGACGTGCCCATCGTGGGCGACGTGAAAGACGTGTTGGCCGAGTTCAATGCGATGTTGCGCGAAACGCCCAACCGCATGGACGAAGGCGACTTGAAGGCCTGGTGGGAGCGCATCGAGGGTTTGCGTTCGCGCGATTGCTTGAATTTCGATCGTGGCAATAAAGACGTGATCAAACCACAGGCTGTGGTGGAGTCGTTGTGGAACATGACCAAAGACGATGATGTCTACATCACGTCTGATGTCGGTCAGCACCAGATGTGGGCTGCCCAGTTCTACAAGTTTGACCAGCCGCATTTTCAGGCTTTAAAGCGCCGTAGTATCCGTTTTCATCGTAGCCATGCCACCGAACCTTTTGACACG
>JALRFN010000007.1 GCA_023268425.1 Burkholderiaceae bacterium
CAAGTCACCGACACCGCCGACAACAACAACATCTGATCGGAGCCACGACCATGACCAACACATTCAACCCCACCCTCACACCGACCCAGCAACAAGTCCTTGAGCAAACACACGCCAATGGCGACGGCAAGATCAGTTGGACCAAGTTGAACGTCAACGGCGGTGCACACCAGAAAATCGTCGGCGCGATGCTGCGCAAGAAACTGATCACCGGCGTTGGCCGCGACTACTTCATCGCCCCCGGTGGTTATGAAGCGTTGGGGTTGCCTCGCAAGAAGCCAGTAACCAAACGTGAACTCGAAGCAGTTGTTGCATCCGCTGAGGCTGCCGACCATCCAAAGATCAGAACCGGCACCAAACAGGCGCTGGTCATCGACATGCTCAAGCGACCTGAGGGCGCCACCATCGATCAATTGTGTGAGGCAACACAATGGGCAACCCATACATGCCGTGGCGCCTTGACCGGTAACCTCAAGAAGCGATTGGACCTAACCATTACGTCCACCAAGGAAATGGGTAGCCAGCGGGTCTATCGCATCGAAGCCAGCACCCCCATTCAGACGGATGCGTCATGAACACCCCGGCCAACTTTGAGCGCATTGACCAACTGAGCCAGCGCCTAGCCGGTCATGCGTTTCGCACCCTGATCAGCCTATGCCCCGAAATCAAGTCTGCCATCCCATCTCACCGGGAGGCCGTGTGCGCCGCGATGCGTGCCCAAGTGGCACCAACCATCGACAGCCTGCTTGAAGACACAAGGCTGGTGCCCTGTTTGGCCGAAGCCGCGTTTCAAAACGCCGTGCTGACCCTGACATTGGTCGGCGTGAAAGCCTTGCAAGCCAACTCCAACATCCGCAACTACACATCTCAACCATTCAGAAAGGCCAGCCATGACCAGCATGTCCATCACCATTGAACGCACTGCAACTGCCATCCTGTTCAATGGCCAAAAGATCCATGTCGAGCAACTCGGCACCCGCCTGCCATTTGCACGCAAGCCTGCAGACCTCAATGACATGTCCACGTGCGGCTCAGACATCGTCTACATCACCGAAACACGATCCATGACACCCGAGGAGTTTGATTCCTTCGCCTCCAATATGCTGGTATCGCACGACTGGCTGGCCAGCAAAGGAGGCTACGCTGGCCTGGGACGTTTGTGCGTCGAGATCCAGGCACCCGGTCGACCGCTTCTTTATGTGGATCCGTCAGGATCGAACTACGGGCGTTACGTCGCACGCCTAGGCTAGCTGCGACTCCCTATTTGATTGGCTTCGATTGAAGCCAAGCCTCCCAGGCCTTGAGCATGCCCTTGGCCAGACGTAGCAGCTGTTGGTGCAATTCAAGTGTGGCCTTGTCCATCAGAGAGCCTCCATCAGTTGGGTGTCCAGAACATCGCGCAAGGCCAATGCCAAGTCGCGATCGCGTTTCATGATCGAGCGTGCCAGGCTGAGTGCGCCGTCATGCACATCGCGGTACTCGATGGTGAGTCTCAAATGTGCGGTGGCTTTGCGTGCGCTGACGACCTCACCATTGCGTGCCCGTGCAATCAGCGCCTGCCGCTCGTCCGCTGGCAGTGTCTTGAGGGCGTCCAATTCCACCCCTTTGTCCAGGCTGGTTCCGGTCACTGCCTGCAAGTCGTCGCCCAGTGCGTCGGCACGGGCGAGGTGGCGATTGATGTCGCGCTTGGTTTCGCCAGAAACAGCTGCCGTCTCAGTTGCAAACTCCGTCGGACGTCCACCTTGAGGTTTTGGGACAAATTGTCCCGAAACCCCTTGTGGATTCAACGCTTCCCAAATCTGCTTCCTGCGTTTGATCGCCGCAGCGCGCTGGGCAGCACTCAGTTCTGCCCGGCACAGGTTCTCGTCGATCTCGATCAACTCGGTTTCGAGATAGCTGACGTCGGGC
>JALRFN010000014.1 GCA_023268425.1 Burkholderiaceae bacterium
GTTGTTGCCCACCGGCGCTCGGCTTTGACTTTGGAGGGCGGTGGCATCGAGGTCGACGGCGAGGGCACGGCCATCATCACCGAGAGTTGCGTGCTCAACGACAACCGCAACCCTGGCCTGAGCAAATCCGAGGTCGAGGCGCATTTGCGCAGTGACTTAGGCGTCACTTCGGTGATTTGGCTGCCGGGCGTGCGCGGGCGCGACATCACCGATGGCCACACCGACTTTTACGCGCGCTTTGTGAAGCCGGGGGTGGTGGTCGCAGCCTTGGACCCCGACCCGCAGTCGTTTGACCACGCGGTCACGCAAACCCATTTGCGCCTGCTGCGCCAAGCCCGCGACGCCCAAGGCCGCGCGCTGGAGGTGATCACCCTGCCGGCACCGCAGCGCCTGCGCGCGCATTGGGCCGACGAGGACTTTGCAGCGGGTTACATCAACTTTTATGTGTGCAATGGCGCGGTCATCGCGCCGCAGTTCGGCGACCCCAAAGCCGACACCTTCGCGCACGCCGTCTTGCAGCGTTTGTACGCGCCACGCGTCGTGGTGCCCGTGGCCATCGACGCCATTGCCGCAGGCGGTGGCGGCATCCACTGCGTGACCCAGCAAGAGCCGGTTTGAGCAAGTGGCTGTTTTGCCGCTGGTGAGACAGTGCCGAGTTGTAGTGGCTGCTATCTTGTGGCCATCGTTACCCCCCCCACGTGGCGGCCCTCAGGCCGCGCCCCATCGCAGGAGTAGGCAGCATGGACAGTCAACTGGTGTCAAAGGTTTTGGACGCGGTCAACGAGCGCTTTGATGAGCAAGTCGCGTTTTTGCAAGCGCTGGTGCGTTTTGATTCCACGCGGGGGCATGAGCAGGCCGCGCAAGACTGGATGGCCGCGCAAATGCGCGAACGTCGCCTGGCGGTTGATCAGTGGGACATCGACGTGGCCGATATCCAAAACCTGCCGGGCTTTTCGCCAGTGCTGGGCAACTACGAAGACGCCGTCAACGTGGTCGGCACGCACCGCAGCCTGACGCGCCAAGGGCGCAGCTTGATTTTGAATGGCCACATCGACGTGGTGCCCGTGGGGCCAGAGGCCATGTGGCAACGCCCGCCGTTTGACCCGCTCATTGAAGATGGGTGGATGCATGGCCGTGGTGCGGGTGACATGAAGGCGGGCTTGGTGTCCAACTTGTATGCCTTGGACGCCTTGCGCGCTTGCGGCCTGCAGCCGGCGGCCGATGTCTTTGTGCAGTCGGTGGTCGAAGAAGAGTGCACGGGCAATGGTGCGCTGGCCTGTGTCGCGCGCGGCTACAAGGCGGACGCCGCTTTGATTCCCGAGCCCTTTGACGAGCAGTTGATTTCGGCGCAGGTGGGGGTGATTTGGTTTCAAGTGCGCATCCAAGGCCTGCCCACCCACGTCGCCTACGCGGGCAAAGGCGCCAACGCGATTGAGGCGGCGACGCCCTTGATGCAAGCCTTGCACGCCTTGCAAGAGCGCTGGAACCACGGCGAGCACCGCCACGCCGGCTTTGCGCACGTGCATCACCCTTTGAACATCAACGTGGGCAAGATTCAAGGCGGTGACTGGGCCAGCTCGGTGCCCGCGTGGTGCAACTTTGACGTGCGCATGGGCGTCTATCCCGGCCAGCCGGTGGAACAAGCCCGTGCCGAGATTGAGGCGGCGATTCACGAGGCGGCGCAAGGCGTGGACTTTTTGCGTGCGCACGCGCCAGAAGTCGTGTTCAACGGCTTCATGGCCGACGGCTACGCCTTGATGGACGATCAACGCGAACCCGCTCGTTCTGCCGTTTCGGCCCTGGCGGCCGCGCACGAAAGCGTGACCGGACAAGCGCTCACCCAATCACCCACCACGGCGACCACCGACGCGCGGGTGTTGGCCCTGTCGGGCGACATCCCGACCCTGGTCTACGGCCCCAAGGCCGAAGCGATTCACGGCTTCAACGAGCGGGTGGAACTGGAGAGCATGCGCCGCGTCACGCAGACCACAGCTTTGTTCATCGCGCGGTGGTGTGGGCTTGAGCAGGCGAGCAAGTGAGGGGCTGTTGTTTTAGTCCGCTGGCGCACATGAACGCTTGAGGATGCGCTAACATCGCGCCTGTGCTCGCCCTTGATCGGGAGAGACTGGCTCCAGCAGCCAGCGCCGAAGGAGCAACCGCCCCGGAAACTCTCAGGCAAAAGGACCGGTCAGCAAGGGTTACTCTGAAGAGCAGTCGGGTTTCGTCTCCCGGCTCACCGCAGGAGCAAGCCGCGCAGCACGCGCGGCGAATCTCTCAGGTCACCACACAGAGGGGGCGCATCATCCAACACGGTGTTGGTTGGCGCTCCACTTTGTGACGGTTGCTTGGAGAAACCTGCATCATGACTTCCCACGTTTTGGTTATTGGCGGTGGCATCACCGGTGTCACCACGGCTTACGCCTTGTCCCGCGAGGGTCACCGCGTCACGCTGCTTGAGAAAAACCGCTACCCGGCGATGGAGACCAGCTTCGCCAACGGTGGCCAGCTGTCCGCTTCCAACGCTGAAGTGTGGACCCACCAAAGCACCTTGCTCAAAGGCTTGAAGTGGATGCTCAAGCCCGACGCGCCGCTGTTGGTCAACCCCAAGCCCAGCTGGCACAAGCTGAGTTGGTTTGCTGAGTTCATCGCCGCCATCCCCAAGTACCGTGACCACACCGTGGCCACTGCACGCTTGGCCGTGGCCGCGCGCGAACACCTGTTCAACTGGGCGCGCGAAGAGGGCGTGGACTTCGACCACAAAGAGCAAGGCATCTTGCACATTTACCGCGACAAGGCGGGCTTCGATCACGCGGCACAAGTGAGCACACTGCTGGCCGAAGGCGGCCTGCCGCGCCGCGCGGTCACACCTGAGGAAATGCGCGCCATCGAGCCGACCCTGGCCGGCGATTACCACGGCGGCTTCTACACCGAGAGCGACAGCACGGGCGACATCCACAAGTTC
>JALRFN010000087.1 GCA_023268425.1 Burkholderiaceae bacterium
AGGGCGAAAGCATCGTCGACGGCCCAGCCGACCCGCAAGACATCTTGCGCTTGTTGGGCATCGAAGCCTTGTCGCGCTACATCGTCGACGAGGTGCAAGACGTGTACCGTCTGCAGGGTGTGAAGATCAACGACAAGCACATCGAAGTCATCGTGCGTCAGATGCTGCGTCGTGTGGTCATTGAGAACCCGGGCGATTCCAGCTACATCCAAGGCGAACAGGTCGAGCGCAGCGAACTGCTCAACACCAACGACGCTTTGCGTGCAGATGGCAAGATCCCGGCAACTTACTCGAACATCTTGCTGGGCATCACCAAGGCCTCGTTGTCGACCGACTCCTTCATCTCGGCGGCGTCGTTCCAAGAAACCACCCGCGTGCTCACCGAAGCCGCCATCATGGGCAAGCGCGACGAGCTGCGTGGGCTGAAGGAAAACGTCATCGTGGGTCGCCTGATTCCTGCGGGTACTGGCTTGGCCTACCACGACGCCCGTCGTGTCAAGGAAGAGCTGGACGAGCAAGAGCGTCGTGCGATTGCCGAGGCTGAGAGCGTGGTCTTTGACACGCCCGAGCATGTCGAAGGTGAGTCTGAGGCTGAATAAGCCCTTGGCGAGCCCATGAAGTGCTCAGCCCCCGCGCACTGCGTTGCAGTGCCGGGGGCTTTTTTGTGAGTTTTTGCATGTCGTCTTCCATCGCACTTCACACCCATTTGCACTGGGCTGCGCGGGCCTTGCAAGTGGTGGCAGAAGGGCGCGCCACCCACCAAGCGCTTGGCACGGTGCCAGCGGCGCATCGTCCAGCGGTCCAGGCGCTGCTGTTTCATGCGTTGCGCCATTGGGGCAGCAGCCAGGCTTGGGTGGCCCACCTGAGTCAAGGGCGTGTCAAACCGCGTGTCAAACAACTGCTGTGCGTCGCGCTCGCACTGCTGGAGCGGCCAGAAGACGGCGTGCGCTACGACGCGCACACGGTGGTCAACCAAACGGTGCAGGCTTGCAAACAAGACCCCAAGACCCAAGCCGCAGCGGGCTTGATCAATGCGTGTTTGCGCCGCTATGGTCGAGACCAAGCGGCGATGCGTGCGCAGGTGCTGAGCGATGGCCTGGCCCAACACAACCACCAAGCCTGGTGGTTGGCACGCATCCAAGCCCAATACCCCGAGCATTGGTCGGCTTTGGTGGCCGCCGACTTGCGCAGCGCGCCCATGGTCGTGCGCGTCAACCGCCGCCACCACGATGCTTTGAGTTACCAGGTCTTGTTGACGCAAGCTGGCCTGACCAGCACGCCCGTGGGGGCTGAGGGCTTGGTGTTGGACAAGGCGGTTCCCGTAGAGCGATTGCCTGGCTTTGGACAAGGCTGGGTGTCGGTGCAAGACGCGTCGGCGCAAATGGCGGCGCATTGGGTGTGGGACAGCCCGCACCTGCAGGCGTGGACAGGCAGCGAGCGCCCCAAAATTCTGGACGCTTGCGCTGCACCTGGCGGCAAAACCGCGCACTTGTTGGAGCTTGGTGATGCGCAGGTCACCGCCTTGGATGTGGATGCCCAGCGTTTGCAGCGCGTGCGCGACAACTTGCAACGCTTGCGCCTGGACGCGCGCTTGTGCGCGGCTGACGCGGCACAAAGCGGCGATTGGCAAACCGAAGGCCCGTTTGACGCGATTTTGTTGGACGCGCCTTGCAGTGCCAGCGGCATCGCACGACGCCACCCAGACGTGTTGTGGTTGCGCAGAGCCAGCGACATGGATGCCTTGGTGCACACGCAGGCGACCTTGTTGGACCGCTTGTGGCCGCAGCTGAAACCCGGGGGGCGCTTGGTCTACGCCACCTGTTCGGTGTTTCATGAAGAAGGCGAGGCGCAAGCCACCGCCTTTGCACAACGGACACCCGACGCCAAACGCAGCCCGGCCAGCGGTCACTGGTTGCCGCAGCGCTTGAACGACGCACAAGCCGCGGCTCTGGGTCACAATGTCGCCATGGCCTATGACGGTTTTTTCTATGCGGTCTTCGACAAGATTTAAGTGGCTTTGGCATTGGGCTTGGCTGCTTGGCTGCCTGAGCCTATTCGCGCGTCCCGCCGCGGCCAGCGACGATCTGCCGCGCATGCGGGTCTACCAACAAGGCATGACGCTGATGCTGGACGCGCAAGTGGTGTTGGACATGCCGGCTGAGATGGAGGCGATCTTGCGCCGTGGCGTGCCCTTGATGGTGACCCAAGAAGCCAAGGTGTTGCAAGGTCGTTGGTATTGGCAAGACGCGGTGTTGGCCAAAGTGCGACGCGAGTGGACCTTGTCTTATCAAGCCTTAACGCAGCGCTGGCGGGTCATGTTGCGTTCGGGTGAGCAGGCGCAGCTCTTTGACGACGCGCGTGAGGCCTGGATGGCCGTGACCACCATGACGCAGTGGCCCATTGCACAGGTGCCGCAGTTGGGTGCGCTCAAGGACGCCGAATTGGAGTTGAGGTGGGCCGTCGATCGGCGTGCGTCAGACGTTTCAGCCGCGCTGCCAGTGGGCGATGGCGGTGCCGCTTGGCGCCTGAGCACCGTCGGACGGGCCCCCGTACCCAACACCGCAGCCCCCGTGCGCGACGCCTTGGGGGCGCGGGAGGGCGGCTCTTGACCCAGGTCGCAAACGCGGACATGTCTCGGCACTTGGGGCCGGTTTGGTGGGTGGGCGCCTTGGTCATGTTGGCTGGCATGGGCGTCACGCTGTTGTTGGTGTTGATGCGTGCAGGTGCAGAGGGCGCGCAATACACCACCTACCTGCAGGGCTTGATGCTGTTCAACACTTTGGTCGCGACGGCCTTGGCCGTATTGATTGGCTGGCTGCTGTGGCGCTTGTACAAGCGTTGGCGAGCACGCAAATTCGGTAGCCGTTTGCTGGCCAAGTTGGCGCTGATCTTTGCGCTCTTGGGTGTGGTGCCCGGTGCTTTGATTTACACGGTGTCGGTGCAGTTTGTGTCGCGCTCCATCGAAACGTGGTTTGACGTGCGCGTGGAAGGCGCCTTGAAGGCCGGTTTGAACCTGGGCACCAACGCGATCACCTTGGTGGCCAAAGACTTGCGCGACCGGGTCAAACGCGCGGTTGCTCAACCAGGGTCTGATGTCACCTGGCTGTCGCCGGTCCAGTTGGAGCGCTGGCGCGAGCAACTGGGTGCGCAAGAAGTCGTGGCCTGGGGCAGCGATGAAACGCTCTTGGCCAACGCCAGCAGCGGCGTTTATGTGTTGAGTCCTCAGCGCCCCACGCGCAGCCAATTTCAATCGGCCAAGCAACTGGGTGTGAGCTCATGGGTGGAAGGGGTCGACGAGTTGGAGTGGCAAGGCAAGGCGGGCAAACCCATGGTGGTGGCCTTGCTGTACCAACCCGGACGTGGCGCGGACTTCACGGCGCAATCGGGCTTCTTGCAAGTGCGCGCACCGCTGGCCGAGCAATTGGTGCAAGACGCCTTGAATGTGCAGCAAGCCAATCGCGAATACCAAGAACGTGCGTTGGCGCGTGAGGGCTTGAGGCGTCTGTATGTCGGCACCTTGACGCTGGCGCTGTTCCTGACGGTGTTTGGTGCCATGGTGGTGGCCGCAGTCTTGGGCGGCCAGCTGGTGCGCCCCTTACTCTTGTTGGCGGCGGGTGTGCGTGACGTGGCGCGCGGCGACTTGACCCCCAAACTGGCCAGTGACAGCAAAGACGAACTGGGCGAACTCACGCGGGCGTTCGCCGACATGACCGGGCAGTTGGCAGATGCGCGCAACATGGCCGACACCAGTTTGCAAAGCTTGGAGCAGGCGCGCGCGAGCTTGCAGACGATTTTGGAAAACCTGACCGCAGGCGTCTTGGTGTTGGACGCGCAACGGCGCGTGACCCACGCCAACCCTGGCGCTGCCCGTGTGTTGGCGCAACCCGCCAACACTTGGCTGGGCACCACAGGGCCCGAGGACGGCCCCATCGCAGATTGGTTGTCGCAAGTCATGGCGCACTTTGATGGCTGGGACCAAGACGCGGCGCTGAATGATGAACGCCATTGGCAAGACACCTTTGAGTTGCGGCTCAGCAGCTCAGACGGCCCGACGGACGGGCCGCAGTCCGCGACACTGATGTTGATGGTGCGTGGTGCACGCCTGCCTGAAGACGCCTATTTGGTGGTCTTCGATGACATCACCGACATGATGTCGGCGCAGCGCGTGCAGGCGTGGCATGAAGTGGCGCGGCGCTTGGCGCACGAGATCAAAAACCCACTGACCCCCATCCAGCTTTCCGCCGAGCGCTTGGCGCGCAAGCTGAGCGGGCGGCTCGCTGAAGCTGACCAGGCCTTGATGGACAAATCGGTGCGCACCATCGTTCAGCAGGTCGACGCCATGCAGCGCATGGTCAATGAGTTCAGAGACTTCTCTCGCTTGCCACAAGCCAATTTGCAGCCGCTGGATTTGAATGCGTTGTTGCGTGAAACCTTGCTGATGTACGAAGGCAGTGTCGTGCGGGTCGAGTCGGACCTGTCAGACCAGAGCCTGCCCA
Source organism: Burkholderiaceae bacterium (assembly GCA_023268425.1). GTDB lineage: Bacteria > Pseudomonadota > Gammaproteobacteria > Burkholderiales > Burkholderiaceae_C > RS62. Next base: position 4,497 of record JALRFN010000087.1, read on the forward strand.
TTCAGGGGGATGCCCAACAGTTGAGGCAGGTCATACACAACTTGATTCAAAACGCACAAGATGCTTGTGAGCAGCTCAACAACCCGGGTCCGGTGATCGTGCGTTCGCGCCTCAGTGAGCATGGCGACCAGGCCCACTTGATGGTCTTGGACGTGGGTGCCGGTTTCGCGGAACACGTGTTGCGTCGGGCCTTTGAGCCCTACGTCACCACCAAGGCCAAAGGCACAGGATTGGGTTTGGTGATGGTGAAGAAAATCGCCGACGAACACCACGCCCGTGTGCGATTGCGCAATCGAGAGCAAGATCAAAACGTCGTGGGTGCAATGGTGTCGGTATCATTCCCCTTGATGGCGGAACCAAACTGAGAGAACAATCGGCTATGGCAACGATATTGGTGGTGGATGACGAGTTGGGTATACGTGACTTGTTGTCTGAAATTTTGGACGACGAGGGCCACACGGTGGTGCTGGCGGAAAACGCTGCGCAAGCCCGTGCGGCGCGCACGCGTGGCCGACCCGACATGGTGCTGCTCGACATTTGGATGCCTGACACCGATGGCGTGACGCTGCTGAAAGAATGGGCCGATCAAGGTTTACTCAACATGCCCGTGATCATGATGAGTGGCCACGCCACCATCGACACCGCCGTTGAGGCCACGCGCATTGGGGCATTTTCGTTTTTAGAAAAGCCCATCACCTTGCAAAAACTCTTGGCGGCGGTCGAGTTGGGTTTGAACAAAGGCTTGCAAGGCCTGACCCCAGCACCCGCCCCAGTGGCCCAGCCCTCTGTAGAGACCGCTTACGCCCCCCATGCTTCCAGCATGACTGTCGAGCAAGCGATGACTGGCGGCGTGGCGGCGGAGCCAGCCTTGAGCTTGGGGCCGCAGCAGCAACAAAGCTTCAATCTGGACAACCCTTTGCGTGAAGTGCGCGACGAGTTCGAGCGCGCTTACTTTGAATTCCATTTGGCCAAAGAGGGCGGCTCCATGACCCGAGTGGCTGAAAAAACCGGTTTAGAGCGCACCCACCTCTATCGCAAACTGAAGCAGTTGGGCATCGACTTTTTGCGCAACAAGCGCGCCACTTGAGTTCGCTCCACGCGCTGAGGGTCGCGAAAGCTTCGTGCTATAATTTTCTGCTCAGTGGCCCGGTAGCTCAGTTGGTAGAGCAGCGGATTGAAAATCCGCGTGTCGATGGTTCGATTCCGTCCCAGGCCACCATCCGATACCAAAGCAGTTGACACCAGTCGTCGATGCTCTTGTCT
>JALRFN010000099.1 GCA_023268425.1 Burkholderiaceae bacterium
ACGCCGGTCACGGTCGCCAACCCTAGGAGTGCGAGCCAGCGCATAACCTTGCGGAGTCGTCTTTTTCGTTTCTCTGGCGGCAAGTCAAACACGTCTGCGACGAGTTGGGTCAATGAGGTCTGGATGCCTTGGCCCATGGGCATGACGGCGGTGAAGACCTCGACGCTGCCGTCGGCCAAAATTTGCACGTTGACGCTTTCCTCAAAGGTGTTGCCGCCGGTCCACTCCAAAAAGGTGGCCACGCCCAAACCGCGCCATTTGCCGTGCGCGGCCGAGGCTTGCGCGCGCGCGTCAAAACCAGCGACATCGGCCTGCGTCATGGCGCTGCGCATGATGTGGTCAAAGGCCCCAGAGTCATAGACCTGCGCCATGGGGTTGGTGTAGGGCATTTGCTCGGGTGTGATGAAGTTGCGACTGCGCAATTCAAAACGATCGAAGCCGTGCTCGCGCGCGGCTTCATCCATCAGGCGTTCGATGTTGAGGATGGCCTCAGGGCGCCCAGCGCCACGGTAGGCGCCGGTTGGTGCGGTGTGGGTCATCACCGCCGTGAACTGGAAGTCGATGGTCTGGATGTCGTACACACTGGTTTGTACCCAAGGCCCGATCATCACTTGGATGGCGACTTCACTCATGGTGGGGTAAGCGCCGGTGTCGGCTTGGCCGTGGATGCGCAAGGCCAAAATTTTGCCTTCGGTGTTCAGTGCGATTTCGGCGTGGGTTTGTACCGCACGCCCGGCCGAGGCGCTCAAAAAATCTTCGCTGCGAGTCGCGGTCCACTTGACGGCGTGTCCGGTGCGTTGTGCCGCGTAGGCGCACAGCAGGTCTTCGGCGTAGGTGCCAGTCTTCATGCCAAAGCCGCCGCCCACGTCGCCAACGACGACGCGCACATCGGTTTCGGCCAGACCTAGCGTGCGTGCCACGGCGGCGCGTGCGCCCGTGGGCATTTGCGTGGACAAGCGCACTTCGATGCGACCTTCTCGCGGCGTGACCACAATCGTGCGTGGCTCCAAGGTCACAGCGGCCAAGCGCTGGTGTGTGATGTCCAGTCGCGTCACATGTGCCGCCGCATCGAAAGCCGCTTGCGCCGCGTCGCGGTTGCCGTAGCGCGTTTGCGCGACGATGTTGTCTGGGCCACCCGCCACCACCTTGGGCGCGTCGCCGGCCAGGGCTTGGGCCAGCGTGGTCGCGGCCGCCAGAGGCTCGTACTCCACCCACACCGCTTCGGCGGCATCTTGGGCTTGCTGCGCGGTGTCAGCGACCACGGCGACCACAGGCTCACCAACAAAGCGCACGGTGTCGGTGGCCAGCAGAAAGCGTTCGGTCGACTGCAGGTCCGAGCCGTCGGGTCGTTTGAAGTTCATGGGCATGGGCAGGCTGGGCACGCCGGCCTCTTGCAGCGCCGCGCCAGTCAGCACCAGGCGCACGCCTGCCATGGTCTGCGCCTCGCTCACGTCCACACGCGTGATGCGGGCATGGGCGTGGGGGCTGCGCACAAAGACGATGCGTGCGGCGTCTGTGGCCACGTCATCGGTGAATTGACCTTGCCCGGTCAACAAATGGTCGTCTTCGACGCGCTGGACCTCGCGGCCGCTGCCAAAACGGGTGGGGATCATGGTCTTCGCTCCAAGGGTCGGGTGTGTGGGTGCTTCGTGCGACAGGCCGTCAGGGTCGGCCGCCGCTCACAGCACCGATTGTGCGACGCCGCAGTGAGGTGTCTTGTCGCTTCGGTGGGTGGTCAAGTTTCATGGCATCACAGCAGGCGCCCCATGCGTTCAGCAGCGTGGCGCAGGGCGGGCAGGTGCTCGGTGACTTTGTCCAAACTCAGGCGGGCAGTCGGCGCGTGTACCGCGATGGCACCGCGCAGTTGCTGCGCACTGTCGCGCACGGGCACAGCCATGGCAATGAGCCCGGGGATGAATTCTTCTCGGTCATAGGCGCAATCGGCTTGGGCGATCTCGGCGCATTCGCGCTGCAGCGCCGCTGCCCGGGTGAGGGTGCGCGCGGTCATGGGCGTGAGCTCAATCGTTTGCAAGACACGCTCACGTTGCGCTTCGGGCATCAAGGCCAAAAACAGCTTGCCGCTGGCCGTGCAGTGGATGGGCACGTGCACCCCGACATCCAGCGTCAAGCGCCAGGGCCAAGGCGCCTCGACGCGGTCCAGGTACATCACGCCCACGCCGTCCAGCGTGGTGAAGTTGCAGGTTTCGCCGACGCGGTTGACCACATCGGTCAGCACGCTGTGGCGCAAGCCGCGCTCGGTGTCGTGGTTCAGTGTGTCCAAGGCCATGCGTCGCATCGCAGGGCCGATTTCAAACTGCCGCTCGTCCTCGCCCTTGCTGATGAAGCCCAGCTCCAACAGTTGGCTGGTCAAGCGGTGCGCGGTGGCTTTGGGCAGTTGCAGCTCGGCCGCGAGTTGCGCCAGGCTCATGCCCTTGCCCTCACGCGCCAAAGCAGTCAGCACACGCAGGCTGCGTTCGGCTGAAGAGCCCGAAGCGCGGCTTTGATCGGTTGAAGTCATTCAGGGTAATTCCTAATAGTGGAACATTGCGATCCGAAAAAATCGCCGTTATGATTTTTTTAAAACGGAACAAAACATTTCGAAATTGGTTGCATCAGCGTTCTCTGATCGCAAGCAAGCACCTGACACATGAACACTGAATTTGACTATATCGTAGTGGGAGCGGGCTCCGCCGGGGCGGTGCTGGCGGCACGTCTGAGCGAAGACCCCAAGACCCGTGTGCTGCTGCTGGAGGCCGGGCCGCCAGACGATTCCTTTTGGATTCACTTGCCCATTGGCTACGGCAAAACCATGTGGAGCAAGAAGTACAACTGGTGCTTCCACACCGATCCCGACCCCAACATGAATGGGCGGCGCATTTACTGGCCGCGCGGCAAAACCCTGGGCGGCTCCAGCTCGATCAACGGCTTGATCTACATCCGCGGCCAACACGAGGACTACGACCGTTGGGTGGAGGCAGGCAACCCCGGCTGGTCGGCGAAAGACGTCTTGCCTTACTTTCGCAAGTCGGAGAGCAACCAACGCGGCGCCAACGCTTATCACGGCGACTCGGGCCCGCTGGCGGTGTCTGACATTGGCGACAAGAGTCCGCTGATCGAGGCCTTCATTGCCGGCGCGGGCGAGCTGGGTGTGCCCCGCAACGACGACTTCAACGGCGCGCAGCAACTTGGCGCCGGTTATTACCAACTGACCACGCGCAAAGGCTGGCGCTGCAGCACGGCCAAAGGCTATTTGAAGCCAGCGCGCCAGCGCAGCAATTTGACCGTCATCACTGAGGCGCAGGCCACGCGGGTGCTGATGGACGGCACGCGTGCCGTCGGCGTGGCCTACCGCCAAGGCGGCGCGGGCGGTGCCATGCGCGAGGCCCGCGCCAAGCGCGAGGTCTTGTTGTCGGCGGGCGCCATCCAGTCGCCGCAGTTGTTGCAGTTGTCGGGCATTGGCCCGGCCGCTTGGCTGAAACAACATGGCATCGACGTGGTGGTCGACCTGCCGGGCGTCGGGGAAAACTTGCAAGACCATTTGCAAATCCGTTTGATTTTCGAGTCGACGCAGCCCACCACCAACGACGATTTGAACTCGTGGTTCGGTCAAGCCAAGCTGGGTTGGCAGTGGTTGACGCGCCGCGCCGGTCCCTTGGCCGTGGGCATCAACCAAGGCGGCTGCTTCATGCACGCCTTGCCGGACGAGGCCAAGACGCCCGACATCCAGTTTCACGTGGCGACGCTTTCGGCAGACATGGCCGGCGGCAAGGTGCACCCGTTCTCGGGCTTCACCTTGTCGGTGTGTCAGTTGCGCCCCGAGTCGCGCGGCCACATCCGCATCCGCAGCACCGATCCCTTCGAGCCGCCCGAGATGCAGCCCAACTACTTGAGCACCGACTTGGACCGCCGCACCGCCGTGGCGGCCGTGCGCGCGGCGCGGGCGATTGCCGCCTCCAGCGCCATGGCGCCACTGGTCAAGCGCGAGGTCAAACCCGGGCCGAGTGCCGACAGCGACGAGGCCTTGCTGCAGTTTTGCCGCGACAACGGCGCGACGATTTTTCACCCCAGCGGCACCTGCGCCATGGGCCCCGACCCACAGGCCGGCGCGGTCTTGGATGCGCGGCTGCGTGTGCATGGGGTGCAGGGCTTGCGCGTGATCGACTGTTCGGCCATGCCGACCTTGGTCTCGGGCAACACCAGCGCGCCGGCCGTGATGATGGCCGAAAAGGCTGTGGACATGATTCGTGAGGACAACGGCCACGCCTGAGCGCGGCACAGGACGCGCATCAGAAGTGGTCGCTCTGATGTGTCTGGGGACAGTGGACCAAAGCGATGCATTGCATTTCAACACTTGAGGAGACCGAGATGAGCAAAGGAACACCTTTAGACCGCCGCGGCTTCATGCGCATTGCCGGACGCTATGGCTTCACCTCCACGCATTGGCCGTGGCCGGCATGGTCGGCCCGCTGACTTTGGAAGGCGTGGGCCGTGCGGCGGCTGCCACCAGCGAGTCGCGCAGCGGCAAGGCCATGCGCACACTGAAATTCGGCGCGGCTGGGTTCAACGAGAGCAACCTGAAAATCCAAGAGTCAGGCCAGTTGTGGTTTGCGCAAGAACTGGAAAAGCGCACTGACGGCGCCTTGAAGATCGAGTTCATCGGCTCCAACGCCATTTGCAACCAGCTCGATTGCGTCAAAAAGACCCAGCAAGGCATCGTCGACTTGTTCACCGCCAGCACGCAAAACTCGGCGGGCTCAGCGCCTTACTACAACGTGCTGGATTTTGCTTACATGTTCCCCTCGCGCGCGGCGCAGCACCATTTCCTCTACAGAAAAAAGAGCGAAGCCTTGCTGCGTGAGCCCATGCGCCGCCTGCACAACATCCAGTTCCTGTACTCGCACTGCGAGCTGCGCGGCTTGATGATGGGCAAGAAGTTCCAAGACAAGCCCACCGTCACCAGCGTCGACGAATTGGCCGGCACCAAGAACCGCGTCAGCGGCACGCAGTTGGGCCGCATCGCCATGCAGTTGATGAACCTCAACCCCGTGCCCATCGCATGGGAAGCCCGAGTTCGACACTAAATCGCATTTT
>JALRFN010000130.1 GCA_023268425.1 Burkholderiaceae bacterium
CAATGGCTTGGCCAAATTGCTCGCGCTCTGTCGCGTACTGCAGGGCTTCGTCCAACATGCGCTGTGCGGCGCCGACACAAATGGCCGCGATGTGAATGCGCCCTTTCTCCAGCACCTTCATGGCGGTTTTGAAGCCTTGGCCCTCGACGCCGCCAATGAGCTGCTCGGCCGGCACGCGACAATCTTCAAAAATCACGTCGGCCGTGTGCGCGCCGCGCTGGCCCATTTTTTTGTCGGGTTTGCCCACGGTGATGCCCGGCAAATTTGCTGGCACGATGAACGCGCTGACGCCGCCGGCCCCCTTGTCCTCGGGGTTGGTGCGCGCCATCAAGGTGAATAAACCCGCATGGGGCGCATTGGTGATGTAGCGTTTGGTGCCGTTGACGACATAGACGTCGCCTTCGCGCCGCGCTGTGGTGCGCAGCGAGGCCGCATCTGAACCTGCATCGGGCTCCGTCAAGGCAAAGGAGGCAATCAACTCGCCTGCAGCCATGGCGGGCAGGTATTTTTCTTGTTGCTCGGGCGTGCCGTCCATGACGATGCCTTGCGAGCCAATGCCCACGGTCGTGCCAATCAACGAGCGAAACGCCGGCGACGCTTGGCCCAAGTCCAGCATCAGCATGACTTCCTCTTCCATGGTCACGCCCAAGCCACCAAAGCGCTCGGGCACGGTCAAGCCGAACAAGCCCATGTCGCGCATGGCCTGCACCACGTGCTCGGGAATTTGGTCGGTTTCCGCGGTTTCGTCTTCGGCGGGAATCAAGACCTCGCGCACCAAGCGCTGCACGGCGTCCAACAACAAAGCAAAGGTTTCTGCGTCACGAATCATGGGGTGTCCTGCTGGGGTTTACAACAGCCGCCATGGTGAGCATTGCGCCTCGGCGCACCGAGCAAACGGGTGACAGCGGTGCGCATGATTTCGCTGTGCGAAACAAGCCCCCGCGCACTCCAGACCAATCAGGCGGTTTTCGCAGCCACCAATTGCAGCTCGTCGATCATGGCCTCGCGAATCTTGAACTTCTGAATCTTGCCCGTGACCGTCATCGGAAAACCCTCGACAAAACGCACGTACTTGGGCACTTTGTAGTGGGCGATCTGGCCTTTGCAGAAAGCTTTGAGCTCGTCTTCGCTGAGCTGCGCACCCGGTCGCACCACCACCCAAGCGCACAACTCCTCGCCATAGCGCTGATCAGGCACCCCCACTACCTGCACGTCTTGCACTTTGGGGTGGGTGTACAAAAACTCCTCCACCTCACGCGGGTAGATGTTTTCACCGCCGCGAATGACCATGTCTTTGATGCGCCCGACGATGTTGACGTAGCCTTCTTCGTCCATGGTCGCCAAGTCGCCGGTGTGCATCCAGCCGTCGCCGTCAACGGCTTCGTGGGTCTTGAGTTCATCGGCCCAGTAACCGCGCATCACCGAGTAGCCCTGGGTACACAACTCGCCGGGCTGACCACGCGGCACGACCGCGCCTGTCTCGGGGTCGACGATCTTGACCGACAAATGCGGCTGCACCAAACCCACGGTCGAGACGCGCTTGTCCAGTGGCGTGTCCGCGCCGCTTTGACAACTCACAGGTGAGGTCTCCGTCATGCCATAAGCAATGGTCACCTCGCCCATGTGCATGTCTTTGACCACCCGCTTCATGACCTCGGTTGGACAGGGCGATCCGGCCATGATGCCGGTGCGCAAGCTGCTCAAATCGAACTGCGCAAAATCGGGCGAATCCAACTCAGCAATGAACATCGTGGGCACGCCATGCAAACCCGTGCAACGCTCTTGCTGCACCGCCTGCAAGACCGCCAATGGCTCAAAAGCCTCGCTGGGGTAAACCACCGTCGAGCCATGCGTGAAGCACGCCAAATTGCCCAGCACCATGCCAAAGCAGTGGTACAGCGGCACCGGCACGCACAGCCGGTCGGCTGGGCTCAAACGCATGGCCTCGCCGACGAAGTAACCGTTGTTCAAGATGTTGCGGTGGCTCAAGGTCGCACCCTTGGGGTGGCCGGTGGTGCCGCTGGTGAACTGGATGTTGATGGGATCAGAGGGCTTCAAGGTTGCCGCGACAGCGTCCACCAAACCGTCGCCCGCGTCACCGCGCGCCGCCCACTCGGAAAAGCGCAAACAACCCGGCTCGTCGTCGCCCGCGCCGCCGTCGATCCACACCACGGTCTTGAGCTCAGGCAAGGCCTCGCTGTGCAACTGCCCCAGCGGATCGCTGTTCAACTCCGGCGCCAGCTCCCGCAGCATGCCCAAGTAATCACTGGTTTTGAAACGCGCCATGGTCACCAACATGCGGCAACCGACTTTGTTCAAGGCGTAGGCCAGTTCCGAGGTGCGGTAGGCGGGGTTGATGTTGACCAAAATCACGCCCACGTAGGCGGTGGCCAGTTGCATCAACACCCACTCGGCGTTGTTGTGCGACCAAATGCCCACCCGGTCTCCGGGTGAAACGCCGGAGCGCAGCAAGGCGCTGGCGACTTGGCGTGCGGCTTGCTGCAGCTCGCGGTAGCTGTAACGCAGGCCTTGGTGCACGCTGACCAAGGCCTCGTGCTCGGGCTGCTGCGCCACCATGCGGTCAAACGCCTCGCCCAAGGTCGACTCCATCAAAGGCAGGTCTGAGGGGCCCACGACGATGGAGGGCTGTGCGGTGGGGGGCATATCGGGTCTCCTGTGCTGGCTTGTGCAGGCCAACAGCCTAAGGCTGAGCACGCACCCTGTCCATCAGGATTTGGCAAGCTTGCTGCGCCAAGCTGTCACCCATGCGGCGACCACCCGCCTCAGCACGGCCACCCGCCAGGCCCACTCACTCCACGCGTGTGATCTGATTGGGCTTGAAGCCCAAATCCGCTTTTTTGCCCTTCTTGGCACGTGCACCCTTGGCGTTGTTCAGGCTGCGAATCTCCAAAGACTCTTCCCGCACCTTGCCACCACGCCCAATGCCTTCGAGCTTGACGCTGCGCACATACGCGGCCGCACCGGCCAAAGTGTCTTTGTCTTCCAAGGCCATCAGCGTCAAGCCCTTGCCGCCATTGGCCATGCGTTTGAGCTCGCCCAAGTCAAAGCTCAAGATGCGCCCTTGCACCGAGGCACAGCACACCGACAAGGCCAGTGGCCAAGGTGTTGCGCCAGAGCCGCCCTCGATGGGTGAAGGCCGGCAAACCGTGTCGAGTGCGCCCAGGTTCATGAAGGCCTTGCCGGCCTTTTGCCGGCTGACCATGTCTTCAATGTGCGCAATGAAGCCAAAGCCGGCGCTGGTCGAAAGCAAATAACTCGCCGATGCGGGCCCAGCGATGAAATGCACCGGCTGGGTCCCAGTCTCCAGGTCGATCAAGGTGGTGATGGGTTGGCCGTCACCACGCGCACCCGGCAAACTCGCCACCGGCACGCTGTACGCTCGGCCACCGCTGCCCAACACAATCAGCGTGTCCACGGTGCGGCACTCGAAGGTGCCATACAAATCGTCACCTGCCTTGAAGGTGAAGGCTTGCGGGTCGTGTCCGTGTCCCGTGCGTGCGCGCACCCAGCCCTTGCTGGAGACCACCACGGTGACGGGTTCGTCCACAACTTTGATCTCGGCCACGGCGCGTTTCTCTTGCTGAATCAAGGTGCGACGCTCGTCGCCAAACGCTTTGGTGTCGGCCTCAATCTCCTTGATCATCAAGCGGCGCAGGGCGGCCGGGCTGCTCAAGATGTCTTCCAAGCCCTGTTGCTCGTCGCGCAGCTTGGCCAACTCTTGTTCGATCTTGATCGCCTCCAGCCGCGCCAATTGGCGCAAGCGGATTTCCAAAATGTCTTCGGCTTGGCGATCGCTCAACTTGAAGCGCTCAATCAGCGCGGCCTTGGGCTCGTCGCTGTTGCGGATGATCGCGATCACCTCGTCGATGTTGAGCAAGACCAGCTGGCGGCCTTCCAAAATATGGATGCGGTCCAGCACCTTGGCCAAGCGGTGTTCGCTGCGTCGCGTGATGGTGGCGCGGCGAAACTCCACCCACTCGGTGAGCAAATCGCGCAGGCTCTTTTGCACCGGGCGACCGTCCAAACCCACGGCGGTGAGGTTGATTGGGGCCGAGGTCTCCAAGCTGGTGTGGGCCAACAGCTGCGTGGTCAGCTCGCTTTGGTCGATGCGGCTGCTCTTGGGCTCAAACACCAAACGCACGGGCGCGTCCTTGCTGGACTCGTCACGCACGCCGTCCAACACCGCCAGCACGCTGGCCTTGAGCTGGTTTTGCTCTTGGGTCAGCGCCTTTTTGCCGGCCTTGACCTTGGGGTTGGTCAGTTCTTCGATCTCTTCCAAGACCTTTTGCGAACTGACGCCCGGCGGCAACTCGTGCACCACCAATTGCCACTGGCCCCGCGCCATGTCCTCAATCGTCCAACGCGCGCGCACCTTGAGGCTGCCGCGCCCGCTGCGGTAAGCCTGGGCAATGTCCTCGGCAGAACTGATGATTTGCCCACCGCCAGGGTAGTCTGGCCCGGGCAGCATCTCGGCCAAGGCCTGATCGCTGAGCTTGGGGTCCTTGATCAAGGCCACACAAGAGGCCGCGACCTCGCGCAGGTTGTGGCTGGGGATTTCCGTGGCCATGCCCACCGCAATGCCACTGGCCCCGTTCAACAAAGTGAACGGCAAGCGTGCCGGCAACTGGCGCGGCTCCTCGGTCGAACCGTCGTAGTTGGGAATGAAATCCACCGTGCCTTCGTCGATTTCGTCGAGCAGCAAGCGGGTGATCGGCGCCAAACGCGCTTCGGTGTAGCGCATGGCCGCCGCGCCGTCGCCATCGCGAGAGCCAAAGTTGCCCTGCCCGTCCACCAGCGGATAGCGCTGTGCGAAGTCTTGCGCCATGCGCACCAAAGCGTCATAAGCCGCGGTATCGCCGTGCGGGTGGTATCGACCCAACACGTCGCCGACCACACGCGCACTTTTCACGGGCTTGGCCAACGTGTTGCCACTGGGGCCCAAGCCCATGCGCTGCATCGAATACAAGATGCGCCGCTGCACCGGCTTTTGGCCGTCACAAGCGTCGGGCAAAGCACGGCCTTTGACCACGCTCAGCGCGTATTCCAAATAGGCTTGCTGCGCGTATTGCGCCAGCGTCATGTCAGCATCTGTGGGCGCCCAGTCCAGGGTGTTTTGCTCGTCGCTCATGTTGTCTTTTCCTGTGCGCGCTTAGACGTCAATTTCGATGTCGTCGCCGTGCAGCTCCATCAGCTCTCGACGCGAGGCGGCTTCGCCTTTGCCCATCAATTTGCCCATGGTCTCGGCCGTACCCATGACCCCCAAGGCCCCCAAATGCACGGGCAACAAGCGGCGGGTGTCGGGGTTCAGCGTGGTGTCCCACAACTGTTCGGCGCTCATTTCGCCCAGGCCTTTGAAGCGGCTGATTTGGCAGCGTTCACGGGGCACGCCGTCTTTTTCGGCCTTGTCCAAGATCGCGTGCAGTTCCCCTTCGTCCAGCGCGTATTGCTTGCTGGCGGGTTTTTTGCCGCGCGCGGGCACGTCAACCCGAAACAGCGGCGGTCGGGCGACATGCACGTGACCAGCTTCGATCAGTTTGGGGAAGTGCTTGAAGAACAAGGTCAACAGCAAAACCTGAATGTGTGAGCCGTCCACGTCGGCGTCAGACAGGATGCAAATCTTGCCGTAGCGCAAGCCGCTCAGGTCCGCTTCGTCCTCAGGGCCGTGGGGGTCGACGCCGATGGCCACCGAAATGTCATGCACTTCGTTGTTGGCAAACAGTCGGTCGCGCTCGACTTCCCAGGTGTTGAGCACCTTGCCGCGCAGAGGCAATATGGCTTGGCACTCTTTGTCGCGGCCCATTTTGGCGCTGCCGCCCGCCGAGTCGCCCTCGACCAAAAACAACTCGTTGTGACTCAAGTCGCGGCTTTCGCAATCGGTCAGCTTGCCGGGCAACACGGCGACGCCTGAGCCTTTGCGCTTTTCAACTTTTTGCCCTGCGCGCTGGCGCGCCTGCGCCGACTTGATGACGAGTTCAGCCAGCTTTTTGCCGTGTTCCACGTGTTGGTTCAGCCACAACTCACAGGCGGGGCGAACAAAACTGGAGACCAGGCGCACGGCGTCGCGGCTGTTCAAGCGTTCTTTGATTTGGCCTTGAAACTGTGGGTCCAAGACCTTGGCCGACAACACGTAACTGGCACGCGCAAACACGTCTTCCGGCAACAGCTTGACACCTTTGGGCATGAGCGCGTGCAGCTCAATGAAGCTCTTGACAGCCTGGAACAAGCCGTCGCGCAAGCCGCTGTCGTGGGTGCCACCCGAGCTGGTCGGGATCAAGTTGACGTAGCTTTCGCGCAGCGTAGCGCCCTCTTCGGTGAAGGCCACCGCCCACGCCGCGCCCTCGCCGTCGGCGAAGCTGTCGTTGTGTTTGTCGGCGTAGCCCTCGCCCTCAAACAGCGGAATCACCGGGTCCACCGGCAGGTGCTGTTGCAGGTAGTCGCTCAAGCCGCCTTTGTATTGCCAGCTTTGGTTGTCCCGCGTTTTTTCGTTGATCAACGAAACCGTCACACCAGGCATCAGCACCGCTTTGGAGCGCAACAGGTGGGTCCATTCCGCACCGGGAATGGCCATGCTCTCAAAGTACTTGCCGTCTGGCCACACCCGCACACTGGAGCCGCTGCGGCGCTCCCCGGCTTCTAGGGGCCGAATCGTCAGCGGCTCAACGATGTCACCCCCCGCAAAGACCAAGTGGGCGCGTTGGCCGTCGCGGTGCACCGTGACTTCCAAGCGTGTGGACAGCGCGTTGGTCACACTCACACCCACGCCGTGCAAACCGCCCGAAAAGCTGTAAGCCCCGCCACTGCCTTTGTCGAACTTGCCACCCGCGTGCAAGCGGGTGAACACCAGCTCGACCACCGGAGCGCCCTCTTCTGGGTGCAGACCAAAGGGGATGCCCCGCCCATCGTCTTCGACGCTGACCGAGCCGTCCAGATGCTGCGTGACCTTGATACGCTTGCCGAACCCGGCCAGCGCTTCGTCGGCCGCGTTGTCCAACACCTCTTGCATGATGTGCATGGGGTTGTCGGTGCGGGTGTACATGCCGGGCCGTTGCTTGACGGGCTCCAGGCCTTTGAGCACGCGGATGGCGCTTTCGCCATACGCACTGGTGTTTGGGGTGTTGGTCGCCATGGTGGCGCATTGTAGCCAGCCTCAAGCGCTTTGACTGTTTAAACGTACAGCACTGTTTTTTTCATCAGATGCAGCACTGCCCGCCGCGTTCGGCAACCCCAGGGAAAACCCGCTACAGCAAGATAAGGGCCAAATGGAATGGCAAGAGAGCGCCCTTTATTTTGCAAAACCATAATTAATAGTCCTGCGATTGCACCAACAAATGAAGACAACAAGATGATCACAGGTAGACCTTGCCAGCCAGTGAAT
>JALRFN010000290.1 GCA_023268425.1 Burkholderiaceae bacterium
CAGCGGCTGGATTGCCCAGTTGAACGAAATGATCAGCGACCCCGAATACAAGATCGGCCGTCCGCGTCAGCTGTTCACCGGCGCCGAGCGCCGCGACGTCAAGCCCGTCGCCCAGCGTTGATCGGTCACGGGCGATTTCAGCGCCCGTTCCCATTCAACCCAAAGCCCGCAGCTTCGTGCTTGCGGGCTTTTTTATGGGCAAAACAGCAAAGCCGACTCAATAGCCGTAGGCCACCGCCATCTCGTCGATCAAACCACGCTGAAACGCGGCCTGACGGGCATTCACCTGCCAAGCTTGGCCGAGCTCCAAGTAGGGGTCTTCGACCGCCGTGCGAACACCGCACAGGGTCTCTACCGTAGCGTGTGCACAAAACGGCACCGCCGACTCGGCGTAACCGCCCTCGTGCACCACCACCAAACGACCACCGCACAATTCATCGGCCAGCGCCATGGTCTGGACGGTCAATTCACGATAGGACTCGCTGTGCAGCAACATGCGCGCCAAGGGGTCCACCAGGTTGGCGTCAAAACCACTGGCGACCACGATCAAGTCCGGCTTGAAACGGCGCAGCGCAGGCGCCACGATGCGTGCCATGGCGTGCATGTACGCGTCGTGTCCACCCCCGGGCAACAAGGGCACGTTGATGTTGAAGCCTGCACCAGCCCCAGCACCACGGTCTTCACCACCGCTGTAACCCGGAGGGAAGCACCCCTCTTGATGCAAAGAAATGGTCAGCACATCATCGCGCTCGTAAAAAATGGACTGTGTCCCGTTGCCATGGTGCACGTCCCAATCCAGCACCGCCACGCGCTGCACGCCGTGCTTGGCTTTGGCTGCCTCAATCGCGATGGGGATGTTGGCCAGCAGGCAAAAGCCCATGGGCGTATCGGCCAAACAATGGTGGCCTGGCGGACGAGACATCGCATACGCGTTGCGATAAGTGCCAGCAAGCACTTGATCCATCGCGGCGATGGACAGACCAGCCGATTGTTTGGCGATCTCGTAGCTGCCTGTTCCAAAGGGGGCGTAAGGCCCCAGCTCACCACCACCGGCGTCAGACAGTGCCTTGAAGGCGCTCAAATAACTGTCGGGATGAACGCGCCGCAAGTCGTCATCGGTCGCTGCAGGGGCGCTTTGCAAGTCCAAATGCTGCACCAAACCAGACACTTGCATCAGCGACACCACACGTCGCTTGGACTCAGGCGACTCCGCCAAACCCATGTTGGCCGGTGGCTGCACCCAGCCCCCCACGTGGGCAATCAGTGAAAAGCCTCCTGGTGTGCAGTGCCAAAGGCACTTTTCGTCGTGAAAAAACGCGGTTTGCTTGCTCATGACAGTCTCCCTTGAATGTGCCCTAGAGGGCCGTTTTGAATCTGACCAATGGCCAAGGTGGAGACTAAAAGCGCTTGTGACGAAACTGAACTCGTTCACATGGACGATGACAAGACCCCGGGAAGCCCCATCGCACTGGGGAAACCGCCAACTTGCGTCTCGCGCCCAGCCCAGGCATCGTTCATCTGAACGAGTCTTCCATGGCCTGCGCCGATCTCCCCATGTCCACCCAAACGATGCACCAGTTTGCAATGGCCGTGTACGCGCTGTACCGCGACGCGCAAATCGCTGACAGCTCGCGTTTTGAGGCGCAATTGTTTGAACTGCTGCACCAGTCGATCGACTTTGACGCGGCCTGGTTGGGGCACTCCACACTCACTGAACAAGGCGTGGTGCTGCACAGCAGCACGCTTCACGCGCTGCCGCCAAGCTATTTGTCCGATTGGTCACGCGTTCAACACCTGGACCCTTTGGTCGACTGGGCCAAAGACAGTCCGCAGGCCCCGGCTTGCCTGTCAGTGGCCGACGCCGACTTGCACCCCGACTTTCGCGCCTTCTTGGCCCAGCACGCGGTGGCGCAGGCGCTGTGCGCGACCGCCATGGATACCGAATTGAAAACGGGTTTGCACATCTCGTTGTATCGCCGCAGCATTCAACCCGCGTTTTCAATTGCCGAACAAGAAGCCTTGCAAGCTTGGGTGCCCAATGTGCGCGCCGCCATTGCACTCAACCGAATGCGCGATGTCGAACACACCGCCAGCGGCCTCAGCACCGCCACCTGGGGGGTAGCCTTGGTCAGCCAGCAAGGTGTGGTGCAAATGGCCAATCCGCGCTTTGCTCAGGTGATGCGGCTGGAATGGCCTGAGTGGACGGGCGCTTGCTTGCCCACCACCTTGTCTTTGAGCGTTGCCGCAGGACAGTCCAAAAACCACATCGGCGAGCGCATCCAACTGGAATTGCAGCCACGCGAAGATTTGTTGATGGTCACGGTGCGTCCCCTGCACCTCAGCAGCCAACTGAGTGCGCGAGAACGCGCTGTGGCCTGGCACTTCGCGCAAGGGCTCACCTACAAGGCTGTGGCCAAAACACTGGGCATCGCCCCAGCGACGGTGCGTCACCACCTGCGGCAGGTCTACCGCAAACTGGGCATCCAAGACAAGGGCGCCATCGCCTGGGCTTTGAGTCAAGAACAGCCCAGCGCCGCCTCCCCAAACCGGCGAGGGCTTGACTGACGCGGGCGTCATCTCCGACCCAGCGCACCGACTAAAATCGCGGGTTCTTTCGAGGAAACAGCACATGGCCCGCACGCTTTACGACAAGATCTTTGACGAACACGTCGTCCACACGGAGGAGGATGGCACGGCCGTCCTCTACATCGACCGCCATTTGGTGCACGAAGTCACCAGTCCACAGGCATTTGAGGGCATTCGCCAAGCTGGCCGCAAGGTCTGGCGCGTCAGCTCCATCGTGGCCACAGCTGACCACAACACCCCGACAACAGGCTGGGAGCGCGGCTATGACGGCATCGACGACCCCATCAGCAAGGAACAAGTGACCACGCTGGACGCCAACATCAAAGAGTTTGGCGCAGCAGCCTTTTTCCCGTTCTTGTCCAAGCGCCAAGGCATTGTTCATGTCATTGGCCCAGAGAATGGTGCCACCTTACCTGGCATGACCGTGGTTTGCGGCGACAGCCACACCTCCACCCACGGCGCCTTTGGTGCGCTGGCCCACGGCATTGGCACGTCCGAGGTTGAGCACGTGATGGCCACGCAGACGCTGTTGGCGAAAAAAGCCAAGAACATGTTGATCAAGGTCGACGGTCAAGTGGCCAAAGGCGTGACGGCCAAAGACATCGTGCTGGCCATCATCGGCAAGATCGGCACGGCTGGCGGCACGGGCTACACGATTGAGTTTGCTGGCTCTGCCATCCGCGCGCTGTCCATGGAAGGCCGCATGACGGTGTGCAACATGGCCATCGAAGGCGGCGCGCGCGCTGGCTTGGTCGCAGTGGACGACAAAACCATCGAATACGTCAAAGGCCGGTTGCTCTCGCCCACCGGCGTGGAGTGGGACCAAGCCGTGCAGTATTGGAAAACGCTGCACTCAGACGCAGACGCCAAGTTCGACGCGGTGGTTGAGTTGGACGCCAGCCAAATCGTGCCGCAAGTCACTTGGGGGACTTCACCCGAAATGGTGCTGGGCATCGATGCGCAGATCCCTGAC
>JALRFN010000422.1 GCA_023268425.1 Burkholderiaceae bacterium
TCATGGTGCGCAGTGAAGTGGTTGGGCGTGATCACGGTGCGCAAGCCCGCAGCCATCGCGGCACGCAAGCCGTTGGCCGAGTCTTCAAAGGCAACGCATTCAGACGCGTCCAAACCCAAGCGCTGCAACGTCTGCAAATAGACCTGCGGGTGAGGCTTTTTTTGCGGTGCTGTTGACGCATCTTCGATGGCAATGAACAAACTCGCCCAGTTGTCGCCCAAGTGGCGACGCAGCAATGCCGCAATGTTCACAGGCGAAGTGGTGGTGGCAATCGCCAAGGCCAAACCCACCTCTTGGGCTTGCTCCATCATGCGCAACACGCCAGGCCGCAACGCGACGGCGCCATCTTGCACCGCCTGCTCATAAGCGGCGGTTTTCATCCAGTGCAGGCGCTCAATGGTGTCATCCAAAGCGGTGCCGTCCATGGCTTTGATGTCACCCTGCGTTTGATTCCAATAGTGGCGAATGCGCTCTTTGCCGCCTGAGATCTCCAGCAAACGGGTGTACAGCGGCTCATCCCACACCCAATCCAAACCCTCCTGCGCGAAGGCCTGGTTGAAAGCAGCCATGTGCGCGCGCTCGGTGTCGGCCATGGTGCCGTCCACATCAAAAATCAGGGCTTTCAACATCGGGGTTCTCCTCTGAGCAGCTAGGGGAACCGACTCTAGACAAGATGTTGACTAAGCACCATTCAAGATTCTTTGATCATTGATTCAGGTTTAACTGAATTAAAAATCGATAGGCAAAAAAAACCGCGCCCAGCGAGCGCGGTTGCCGCGGCTGACGCGACTCAGACGCGGAAGTCTTCGATGTTTTTGCCCTGAGCAATCACTTGACGCACCCACTCGGGCTTGCGGCCCAGGCCACCCGCCCAGGTTTCGCCGTTGGGCCCGCGGTACTTGACCACTGCAGGTGCCTTGGCGCCTCGCGATTTGCGGGCTGCACCGCTCAGACCCAAGTCCGAAGCGCTCAAACCATATTCTTTGATTTTTGCTTTGATCTCTGCAATCACACCTGCCAATTCGGCTTTGCGAGCTTCCTCAGCCTGCACCATCAAGGCTTCGGCTTGCGCCATCAACTCTTTGTAATTTGACATGCTATTAAACCTTTGCGAACCACGATAAAAAAGAAAAACAGATTCTAAGCGAATTCCATCGTGAGATTAAATGATTTCTCCGCTTGAGGCAGCTTGCATTTTCCAGCCCAATGACCAAGGCTTTAATTCCTCTGGAATTTCGGCCAGCAAGGTCATGGGGTGTTCATCGCCCGGATGCAACAAATGCAAGCGGTAAGCGTGCAAATACATGCGCTTGAGGCCTGCCGCGTGGCAGTTTTTGTTCCAATCGAAATCACCATATTTATCATCGCCAGCAATGGGGTGCTGGTGATGCGCCAAGTGCACCCGAATTTGATGGGTACGCCCCGTTTTGATGCGCACCTCCAGCAAACTGCAAGCACCCAGCACATCGGCCTTGTTTTCCTGGCGCGCCAAAATCTGCACCAAACTCAAACTGCGCTGCGCCTGGGGGTGCTCGGCATCAACCACCTTGACTCGGCGCTCGCCATTGGCCAACAAATATTTGTACAAATAAAGATCAATGACCTTTTGTCGCGCTGGCCACACGCCTTGCACCAGCGCCAAGTAGCGCTTGTCCATTTCACGCGAACGGAATTGGTCTTGCAGGTGTTTCAGCGCAGAGCGCTTTTTGGCAATCAACAAAATCCCGCTGGTCTCTTTGTCCAAACGGTGCACCAACTCCAAAAATCGTGCCTGCGGTCTCGCGCGGCGCAGTTGCTCAATGACACCAAAACTTTGGCCGCTGCCACCATGTACCGCAATGCCCGCCGGCTTGTTGATGGCCAGGAACGCATCGTCCTCAAACAAAATGGGGAACTCGGTTGACGGGATCACCGCATCCGGCCGAGGCGCGGCGAGTGCCACGCGAATCGGCGGGATCCGCACCAGATCGCCCAAAACCAAACGGCTATCCGCTTGCACGCGCTTTTTGTTCACACGCACCTCGCCCGCACGAATCACCCGATACAGGTGACTCTTGGGCACGCCCTTGAGTGTTTTGAGCAAAAAGTTGTCAACGCGCTGGCCCTCGCTGGCTTCATCGATTTCCACAATTTGTACGGCGGGGCTGTCTGACACTGCATTTCCTCGGGGCATGTCTGTCTATAATAAGCGTGCGCTGACACATGTTTAGGTCGTCTTTACAAACTGGCGCTCGAGGCCTTGCCCGACGTTTCGGCAACCCCTCCAGTGCAAAACATGATTCAGAGCACAAGTTGCCAGCGGCCGTTGCCCGCTGGGTTGGTTGTCCATATGACGAAAGCATGGCGAACCACTCACCCCGCGACGGTCGGCGCCTTGACGGTGAACGCTGAACTTTTTTGACGGAATTTTTTGCCCCACGCGCGACCATGAATCGCACGCGGGGTTTGTGGCCTCTGGTGGTGTTTGACCCAACGAGTCAAACGGACCATTGGTCACCGCGCCTCTGCGCAGACGATGCTCGCACGGCTTGGATTGGAAGCGATGGCTTCACACGCGTGCCGCGACAGTCTTGCGCGCTCCCGGCAGTTCCATACTCTCGTTCGCACCACCCACAGGCCTGGCGTTTGGCCCAGCTTGGGCCGTCTTATCGCAAGCGAGAGGAACGCATCATGAAACGGATGCTGATCAATGCGACGCAGTCAGAAGAGCGTCGCCTGGCCATTGTTGATGGCCAAAAACTGCTGGACTTCGAAACCGAAATCGAAGGCCGCGAACAACGCAAAGGCAACATCTACAAAGCCGTGGTCACCCGAGTCGAGCCGTCCTTGGAGGCGTGTTTCGTCGACTACGGTGAGGACCGCCACGGCTTTTTGCCCTTCAAAGAGGTCGCCCGCCAATACTTCCCGCAAGGCGCCTCACTGAGTCAAGCGCGCATCCAAGATGTGCTCAAAGAAGGCCAGGCCCTGATCGTTCAGGTCGAAAAAGAAGAACGCGGCAACAAAGGCGCGGCGCTGACCACCTTCATCAGCTTGGCCGGACGCTACATCGTCTTGATGCCCAACAACCCCCGAGGTGGCGGTGTCAGCCGTCGCATTGAGGGTGAAGAGCGCCAAGAGCTCAAAGCCGCACTAGACCAACTCGACTACCCCAAGGGCATGAGCGTGATCGCCCGCACCGCTGGCATTGGCCGAGCGTAAGGTTCTGAACGAAGACGTCACATTGCGCGCGATTGTCGAGGCCGGGGCTGCGACTGCGTTTGGTGGTTACACCACGTGGGTCAACGAACGCTTCTTCGGCAATTCCAAGATTCGCGGCTTTGAAGGCAACGGGATCGGTCCTCGGGACCTGGTCAGCGAC
>JALRFN010000302.1 GCA_023268425.1 Burkholderiaceae bacterium
TTGCACCCGCCGAGCAACGTGCCGGTTACGCCTTGCTGGACGAGCAACTGCGCGCCTGGCTGTGTGAAGCCACCGGCTACGCAGCCATCAGCCTGCAACCCAACGCAGGCTCCCAGGGCGAATACGCCGGGCTGCTGGCGATTCGCGCTTACCACGCGGCACGCGGTGACGCGCAGCGCAATGTGTGTTTGATTCCCTCCTCCGCGCACGGCACCAACCCGGCCAGCGCGCAGATGGTGGGCATGCGCGTGGTGGTGGTGGCCTGTGACGATGCGGGCAATGTGGACATGGCCGATTTGCGTGCCAAATGTGAGCAACACAGCAACGCGTTGGCGGCGATCATGATCACCTACCCGTCGACGCACGGCGTGTTTGAAACGGGTGTCAAAGACTTGTGTGCGCTCGTGCACCAACATGGCGGTCGCGTGTATGTCGACGGCGCCAACATGAACGCCCTGGTCGGTCTGGCCGCGCCGGGTGCGTTTGGTGGCGACGTGTCCCACCTGAACCTGCACAAGACCTTTTGCATCCCGCACGGCGGCGGCGGCCCCGGTGTGGGTCCAGTTTGCGTGGTCGAAGACCTGGCCCCCTACTTGCCTGGTCAAGGCGTGGGTGCGGTGAGCGCCGCCGAGTTGGGCAACGCCGCGGTCTTGCCCATCAGCTGGATGTATGTGCGCATGATGGGCGCCAGCGGTTTGCGCCAAAGCACCGAGATGGCGATCTTGTCGGCCAACTACATCAGCGCTCGCCTCAAAGACGCCTACCCCACGCTGTACGCCAGCGCGACCGGTCGCGTGGCACACGAATGTATTTTGGATTTGCGCGACTTCAAAGACAGCTGCGGCGTCATGGCCGAGGACGTCGCCAAGCGCTTGATTGACTATGGTTTTCACGCCCCCACCCTGTCGTTCCCGGTGGCCAACACCTTGATGGTCGAGCCCACAGAGAGCGAAGACTTGGCGGAACTGGACCGATTCATCGACGCCATGCTGGCCATTCGCGCTGAGATCGCCGCCGTGGAGGCGGGGCAAGCCGACCGCGAAGACAACGTGCTCAAGCACGCGCCACACACAGCCGCACAAATCTGTGCAGGCGACTGGGCCCATGCCTACAGCCGCGAGCAGGCCGCTTACCCCCTGGCGAGCCTGCGCCAAGCGAAATACTGGGTGCCTGTGGGGCGCGTGGACAACGTCTATGGCGACCGCAATCTGTTTTGCAGTTGCGTGCCTGTGGCGGCCTACGCAGATTGACGGCGCTGCTTGGCGCCGTGCTGCAGCCTCAATCGGAACCCGTCGTGGCGACGCCTCGGGTTTCGTGAACAAAAACGCAGGCGCGCAGCTCACCCTGAAATGAGCACTTGATCCAAGGGCTAACATGTATGCGCACCCAGGGTTTACCCGCCCTGGGATGCCAGTCAGGGAGAACTCATGGATCACAGCGAAGCCGTGCTGACCTTTTGGTTCAGCGACATTGACCCCCAAAAGTGGTGGGTGAAAGACCCGCAATTCGACCGCTTGGTCAGCCAGCACTTCGGTGAGGTGCTGTTGCGTGCGGCGCGCGGCGAATGCGCCGAATGGCGCGGCAGCGCGCGCGGGCGTTTGGCTGAAATCATCGTCTTGGACCAGTTCTCGCGCAACATCTACCGCGATACGCCGCAAGCCTTTGCACAAGATGGCTTGGCTTTAACCTGCGCACAAGAGGCAGTTCGCCTGGGCATGGACCGACAACTGCCGCTGTCCAAGCGCGCCTTCATGTACATGCCCTACATGCACAGCGAGGACAAGCGCATCCACGAAACGGCCGTCAAATTGTTCAGCGTGCCGGGCCTGGAGAGCTCTCTACAATTTGAAATCAGACACAAAGCCATCGTTGACCGTTTCGGGCGTTACCCGCACCGCAACGCGATCTTGGGGCGCGAGAGCACCCACGAAGAGGCTTTGTTTTTGAAACAACCCGGCTCCAGTTTTTAAAAGTCAAACTTGAACACCACCCCACGCCAGCAGCAATTCGCCAGCGACAACCTCGCCGGCATGTGTCCTTCCGCCGCCCACTGGTTCAACGTCGCCAACGCCAGCGGCCACGTTCCCGCCTACGGTGAGGACGAATGGACGCAACAGGTGTGCGCACGCATGCGCGAGCTGTTCCAAACCGACTGCGACGTTTACTTTGTGTTCAACGGCACGGCGGCCAACTCGCTGGCACTGGCGAGTCTGTGCCAAAGCTACCACTCGGTGATTTGCAGCGATGTGGCCCACATTGAAACCGACGAATGCGGCGGGCCAGAATTTTTCTCCAACGGCTCCAAACTCTTGGTCGCCCCCAGCGCCTCGGGCCCACACGCAGGCAAACTCACGCCAGAGGCCATTGAACACTTGGCGAGCAAACGCCGCGACTTGCACTTTCCCAAGCCCAAGGTCATCAGCCTGACCCAGTCCACCGAACTCGGCACCGTGTACAGCGTCGAGGAAGTGCGCGCGATTTCAGCCATGGCCAAACGCCACCAATTGCGCCTGCACATGGACGGCGCGCGCTTTGCCAACGCCGTGGCGCACTTGGGTTGCCACCCCAGTGACATCACCTGGCGCTCGGGCGTTGACGTCTTGTGCTTTGGTGGCACCAAAAACGGCTTGCCGATTGGCGAAGCGGTGGTGTTTTTTGATCGGCGCTTGTCCGAAGACTTCGCCTATCGGGTCAAACAAGCAGGGCAATTGGCCTCCAAAATGCGCTTCATCTCCGCCCCTTGGCTGGGGCTGATCAACGACGACGTGTGGCTGGACAATGCCCGCCACGCCAACGCCATGGCGCAACGCCTGTACCAAGGCTTGAGTGCCTTGCCGCTGATTGAGTTGCTCGGCGCACCACAAGCCAACGCCGTGTTTGCCAAGTTACCCTCAGCAGTGGCTGCAGACATGCGCGCGCGGGGCTGGCGCTTCTACGATTTCATTGCCGACGGTGGTGTGCGCTTGATGTGTGCTTGGGACACCGAGGCAGCGACTGTGGATGCCTTCGTCAGCGACATGGCCACCTGCTGCACCAGCGCGGCCGGCTGAGCACCAAGCGACGCACCCAGCCCCATCACGCAGGTGTGACCCCGATGCCCATACCCCAGGGCACCCACATCATGGCGAATTCAGGCCGCAGAGGATTTGGCGACGTGGTCCATGAAGTTCAACACCGTCTGCACGAACAAGTCGGGTTGATCGAGGTGGGCCACATGGGCCGCCCTCGGCAACATGGCCATGGAGACCTGAGGAATTTGCGTCCACAACTTGAGCTGTTCGCTCCACGCATACGAGCGGTCGTTTTCGCCCCAGACCACCTGCACCGGGCAAGCGATGCAGCCCAAGTCGGCCTCGCGCGACCAATCGCGCATGGCGATCAAGCAGCGGTCCGCCGACTCCAGCGACACCGCGTGCGCCAGCTCACGCACCCACAGCCAATCGGGCGCTGCTTCGCGGTCTAAAAACCAGGTCGCGCCAATGCGCGCGGCGGTCGCCGCCACGCCATCTGCACGCAAGCGCTCCCGCGAGCGCTCTATGGGTTCAAAGCGCCCGGGCATGGCGCCCACCGGGCCAGTCCCGTAAAGCACCGCAGCCAGCACGCGATCAGGCGCTTGCAAGGCCGTCTCTTGCGTGATTTGTCCGCCCATGGAGTGGCCCAGCAAGCCGAACTGCTCGATACCGCGCGCACGGGTTTCGGCCAACACGTATTGGGCAAAGGCCGCGATGCCGTCGGGTGCCAACTCAGTGGCGCGGGCCCCAAAGCCGGGCAAGTCCAGGGTCACCACCTCACGATGTGCGCACACGCGGGCCAAGGCATCACCCCAAATGGCTTCGCTGCCCAGATAGCCATGCACCCAGACCCAAGGCATTTCAGTCACGCTCATGATCATCACTCCATGGCGTTGGGCAGCCACAGTGCCAAATCTGGCACGGCAATCAAACCCACGATCAACAAGGCCAGCGCTGCCAGGAACGGCAGACAGCCGTATATCACGTCCGAGATGCTGACGTGCTTGCCACCAATGGCCTTGATGACAAACAAATTCAAACCCACCGGCGGCGTGAGCACCGCGATCTCCATGGTGATGGTGAACACCACGCCAAACCACACCAGGTCAAAACCGGCGGCGTGGATCAAAGGGTAGATGGTGGGCAAGGTGATGAAGGTCATGGAAACTGGCTCCAGGAACATGCCCAAGATCACGTAAAACGCCACCACGATCATCAACACCGCGTAAGGCGAAAGCGACCACGACAAGAACAACTCGGTGAACTGCTGGGGCACGCGGTAGTAAGTCAGGACGAAACCAAACAACACCCCTGCCGACAACAACAAACCCAGGTAGCCCATGGTCTTCATGGTGGCCAACAAGGCTTCAACAAACTGACGCCAACGCAAATCACCCACCCACACGGCCAAGATCAAGGTCAGCAAGGCCGCCACGGCGCCGGCTTCGGTGGGGGTCGCAATGCCGGTGTAAATCGATACCGTGATGACCGCACCAATCAAGGCAATTGGTCCCATGGTGCGCAACATGTCCATGAACGCCCAGCGCTCATTGGGGTCAGCATCGGGCACATGGCTGGGGTAGAGGCGCCCCCAAATCATGACCACGATGACGAACATGCTGACCAACGCCACGCCAGGAATCACGCCCGCGATGAACAGCTCGCCAATCGATTGGTCCGTGACGATGCCGTAAAACAGCAAGATCAAGCTCGGTGGAATCAACACGCTCAGCGTGCCGCCAGCGGCCAGCACGCCGCTGGCCAAGCGCGGGTGGTAGCCCAGCTTGATCATCTCGGGCAAGGCGATGCCACCAATCGTCAGGGAACCCACCATGGACGAGCCGCAGACCGCACCAAAACCGGCGCAAGCGCCAATGCTGCCGTAGGCGGCCGAGCCGCGCACGCGAAAGCCCTGGTGCAGCAAGCGGTAGAGGTTGGGGCCAATGGTCGATCGCCCAATCAGCTCGCCCATGAACACAAACAACGGCACCGCCAGCAAGATGTAATCAATCCACACGCCCCACAGCTTGAGCTCGGTGCTGACCAAGGCGGTCGACCAGCCTTGGACGTGGAACAAAAAAGGCATGGCCGCAGCAGCCAATGCAAACGGAATGGGCACGCCCAAGCCAATGAAGATGACCAACAAACTCAGCAGGCCAATCCCAACCCAGTACCACTCCACGATCAACTCTCCTGATTGGCGGCCTCAGCAGCCGTCCACAACATCAACCAACGCACCACCGCGTACAGCGTGAACAGCACAATGGCCAAAGCACTGGGAATCCAAAAATAAACCCGGGGCCACAACAAAATCTCTGAGGTCGCGCCGGAATGAAAGGTTTTGATGGCCGCCTCAACCGCTGCAGCGCTAAAAAACAAGCCCACGACGATCATCACCAAGTCCGTGATGCCGCGCAGCCAGCGGTGCACTGGGCGACCACGGGTGGCGTCGAGCAAAAAGCTCACGCGCGGGTAGGCGTCCTCTCTGAGCGCATAAGCCAAGCCCAGAAAAGCCACCGGGAACAACAGCAGGGCCGTGGCCTCGGTGACGTAGGCGTCTGGCGAGTCAAACACATAGCGCATCATCACGCCATACGAAGTCCAAAGCACTTGCACGAACACGATGGCTGCACCGGCATACGCCAGCCAGCCCGCGATGCGGCCAAGCACCTGATTCAGGCCCTGCATGTTGTCTCCTCAAATCCAGCACGCCCCAGTGGACGGGGCGTGCACCCGGTCGATTATTGGTGCTTGGCGTAGAGACCGCGCACTTTGTTGGCCATATCGGCGCCGCAGGCTTTGTCGACCTCAACGTCCCACTTCTTTTGCACGCTGTTGATCAAAGACATGCGCTGCGCCTTGGGGATGCTCACGGCCGCGCCGCCACCCTTCATGACGGCATTGCCCACTCGCTCATCCACCCAATTTTCGTAGCGCGGCTTCAGCCATTCTTCCGACTCGCGCGCCGCAGCTTGCAGCGCCTTTTGATCCGCAGCCGACAAACCGTCGAACTTTTGCTTGTTGATCATGTAGTTGATGTTGCCGTAAAACAGCGAAGCATTGACCATGTAGGGCATCACCGACCACAGCTTCCACGAGCTGTAGGTGGCCACACCCATGTTGATGCCGTCAACCACGCCACGCTCTGCAGACTGGAAAACTTCCTTGGGTGCAACAAACACCGGCTTGCCGCCCCAGGTCTCGATCATCATCGACACCAGCGGGCCAATCGAGCGCACCAGTTTGCCGTCCAACTTGCCCAGGTCAGCCACGCGCTCTTCAAACCACCACTCTTGGTCGTAAGAGTAGTTGGAGTTGATCAAGGGCACCAAACCCACTTTGGCCGCTTCACCGCGCATCAAGTCGGCGTAAGCCGCATCCATCTCGATTTGGCCATCCAGATTGACTGCGGTGGGGTACAGCGAGGTCACGCGGTAGCACGGCAAGCGCTTGTCCGCTGGAATCCAGCTGATGTCAGAGACGCCGCCTTGCACCGCGTCCACGCCTTCACTCCAGCCGTGCAAGGTGGCGGACGGGAAGATTTCAACTTTGACGCGGCCATTGGTCTTGGCGGCCGTCAACTCGGCGAATTTTTTGAAGCCCTCGTAGCGGATGTCGACTTCGTTGACGTAAGTCGACAAACGCAGGGTCGTGGCTGCGTGTGCGCCATGCGCCACCAAAGCGGCAGCCACAGCAATGGCACCGAGGCTCAGGCGACGGGTAGAGGAGGAAGTTGTCATGCGAATGCCCTTTCTGAGTAAAACCACGGCCCAAGCAGGCCCAGGAAACCGCCGCAGCGGTGGTTCACGACGCCATGCGATCAGGCCGGCTGTGCCGACGCGATCGCATCGCGACCGTAAGCGAAAGCGGCGGTGTAGCCAAACAAGGCCACCGCGCCGCCCGTGTGCAAGAACACCACGCGCTCACCGCGCTTGAAGTGCCCCTGGCGAATCAAATCAACCAAACCCGAAGCCCCCTTCGCGGAATACACCGGGTCCAACAAGATGCCCTCGTGGCGTGCGAACAGCTCGATGGCCTCTAAACCTGCTGGCGTGGGTTTGCCGTAGCCCTCACCCACGTAATCACAGTTGGCACGAATGTCTTGGGCCTGCACCAGCTCAGGCTGACCCAAACGGGCAGCCGTGGCCTGCGCCAAGCGCAGCACATTGGCCTCTTGCTGCGGCTGCGGCACACGCACGCCAATGCCCAACATCTTGATGTCCAAGTTGAACAGCTTCAGGCCCACAGCCAAGCCAGCCTGGGTGCCCGCGCTGCCCGTGGCCAACACCAAGTGATCGAAAGCCAGACCCATCTCGGTGGTTTGCTGAGCCAACTCTTGGGCACACAGGACATAGCCCAGCGCGCCGGTAGGGTTGGAGCCACCACCGGGGATCACATAAGGTTTGCGGCCTTGCGCACGCAGTCGCTCGCCTGCCGCAACGGCTTGGGCGTTCATGTCCAAACCCGCAGGCAGGGCCTCGACGCTGGCGCCGTGCAAACGGTCCAGGAACACATTGCCGTTGTAGTAGTACTCGCTGTCGCTGGTTTGCACGCGATCCTCCAGCAAGATGTGGCAGTCCATGCCCAGCTTGGCCGCAGCGGCGGCGGTTTGCCGGGCGTGATTCGACTGGGTGGCCCCCTGCGTGACGACGATGTCAGCGCCTTGCCTGCCTCGCTGGTGTTTGCAAGCGTCAGCGCGAGCAGCATACGCTCAACAGTGACAAAGCTGTCGCTTGCCTTCACGGCAATTTGTTCCGCTTGATCGAGCACGCGGACAATTTCATTGTCCAGCCCCGGAGGCTGGTTCGCGCCAGACCCCGATACAACAGGGATGCGTGCCAAGGCGGCATCGGTTTCGCGCATGGCGGCGTTTGCGTCCGCGCCCGATGCACGGATCAGCCCGGCGCACATGCCTTCATTATCTTCAAGCAGTGCCTTCAACAGATGCTCAGGCGCGATCCGCTGATGGTTCATGCGGATCGCGACTGTTTGAGCGGCTTGCAAAAAGC
>JALRFN010000064.1 GCA_023268425.1 Burkholderiaceae bacterium
GGTGCGCATCAGCGCCAACGACTGGATGGGCGAGGCGGGCACCACACCCGAAGACGCCGTGGCCATTGCGCGCTGGTTCGCCGAGGCGGGCGCCGACATCATCGACGTGTCGGCGGGTCAGACCACGCCAGAGGATGCGCCGGTTTATGGCCGCATGTTCCAAACCCCGTTTTCAGATCGCATCCGCAACGAGTTACACATCCCCACCATGGCGGTGGGCAATATCTATGAGGCCGATCACGTCAATTCGATTCTGATGGCAGGTCGTGCCGACTTGGTGTGCTTGGCGCGCCCGCACCTGAGCGACCCCTACTGGACCTTGCATGCTGCCGCCGATGCCGGTGATTCACAGGCGCGTTGGCCCAAACCCTATATCCCGGGGCAGCGCCAGTTGGCGCGCATCAAAGAGCGTGAGCGGGAGTTGATTCGCGTATGACAGACTTGAGTGGCAAACACGCGTTGGTCACCGGCGGTGGCAGCGGCATTGGCTGGGCCAGCGCGCAGGCATTGCGCGCAGCCGGTGCCACGGTGACCATCACGGGTCGACGTTTGGGCGTCTTGCAAGAGGCCGTTGGAGAGTCCACAGGCCTCTATGCCCAAGTGATGGATGTCAGCGATGAAGCCAGCGTGCAGGCGGCCATGGTCGAGGCCGCCAAGCGTGCTGGGCCGATTGACATCTTGGTCGTCAATGCGGGTATCGCCGAGACGGCGCCCACCGCCAAGACCTCATTAGACATGTGGCGGCGGGTCATGGCGACCAATTTGGATGGCGCGTTTTTGTGTTGTCGCGAAGTCTTGCCCCACATGTTGGCGAGCGGCTGGGGGCGCATCATCAGCGTGGCATCGGTTGCAGGTCTGCGCGGCGCCAAGTACACCGCCGCATACGCCGCGTCCAAGCACGGGTTGATTGGCTTGACCCGCGTCTTGTCTGAAGAGTGCATGGGCACGGGCATCACGGCCAATGCACTGTGCCCCGGCTTTGTGCGCACGCCGATTGTGGCGCGCAGTGTGCAGGCCATCATGGCGCGCTCGTCTATGACCGCAGCCGAGGCCGAAGCGGCCTTGAGTAGCAGCAATCGCCACGGCCGCTTGATCGAACCCGAAGAGGTCGCGGCTTGGGTGCTCCACCTTTGCGCCGACGCGGCAGGCTCGGTCAGCGGCCAAACCATTGAGATCACCGGAGGCCAAGCATGAGCAGCAAAAGCCTGACGCCGAGCAAACAGCGGCTGCGCTTGTGGTTGCGACTCCTCAAGGCCAGTCGCCATATCGAGGGGGCCTTGCGCGAACGCGTGCGCAGCGAGTTCGGCACCACGTTGCCGCGCTTTGATGTGTTGGCCGCACTGCATAAAAGCGATGAGGGTCTGACCATGGGGCAGTTGTCGCAGGCCTTGATGGTCTCCAACGGCAACGTGACCGGTTTGGTTGATCGCTTGGCTGACGAGGGGGCCGTCGAGCGCCAATCGGTGGCAGGCGACCGCCGTTCGGCGCGTGTGGCGCTGACCGAATTGGGGCGCGCGGATTTCGAACGCATGGCTGCCGTGCACGAGGAGTGGGTCACGGACTTGCTCAGTGTGCTCGACGACAGCGAAGTCGCACAGGCCAGCAGCTTGCTGGCACGCATCAAAGGAGACGCAACATGAGCAGCATGGCGGGCTTGAAGCCGCAACATTTTCAGTGGGACATGCACGGTGACGTGGCGGTGATTCGCCTCAAGCACCCGGAACGCAAAAACCCCTTGACCTTCGACAGTTATGCCGAATTGCGCGACACCTTCCGCGATTTGGTCTACGCCGACGATGTCCACGCTGTGGTGTTTGCGCCCAACGGTGGCAACTTTTGCTCCGGCGGCGATGTGCATGACATCATCGGCCCCTTGGTGCAGATGGACATGAAGGACTTGCTCAAGTTCACACGCATGACCGGAGACTTGGTCAAAGCCATGTTGGGCTGTGGCAAGCCCATCATCTCGGCGGTCGACGGGGTGGCCGTCGGGGCAGGGGCCATCATCACCATGGCCAGCGACTTGCGCTTGGCAACGCCACAGGCCAAGACAGCATTTTTGTTCAACCGCGTCGGCTTGGCCGGCTGTGACATGGGCTCGTGCGCGATCTTGCCGCGCATCATCGGACAGGGTCGTGCGGCCGAGTTGCTGTATTTGGGCCGAGTCATGACCGCGCAAGAAGGGCTGGCCTGGGGCTACTTCAACGCTTTGCATGACGCAGCCGTGCTGGAAGCCCAGGCGATTGCGTTGGCGCAAACGATCACAGCGGGCCCCACCTTTGCCAACGGCATCACCAAGACGCAGTTGTCGCACGAGTGGTCGATGACGCCCGAGCAAGCGATTGAGGCCGAGGCTCAGGCGCAGGCGATTTGCATGCAGACCGAAGATTTCGTGCGCGCTTACAAGGCATTTGTTGCCAAAGAAAAGCCCGTATTCGAAGGCAACTGAAGTTCGCGTGAGGACATACCATGGCTGATCAAAGTTTTTTGCAGTGGCCCTTTTTTGAAGAGCACCACCGTGAGCTCGCGCACGCCCTGGACGCCTGGTGCGCCCAGCACTTGCCGGTCGACCACACCGATGTCGACGCCGCTTGCCGTGGGTTGGTTGCAGGCCCAACGCAGGAAGTCTGCATCGGGATCGACAACGAGCACTGTCTGTTTGGCGGCCATGGGCAAACCTGTCAGATGGCCCCGTAACGCCGGTGACGTCCAGCATATTCACGGATGGCGGCAAAAAGATTCTGGGATACATTCCTACAAAACATAAGTGTTTTTTTCATTTTATTTTTCTCCTTTATTATTTCAATTCTACAAGATATTTTATATCTATTTGCTCTTCTTGATAGATACAAATTTCATC
>JALRFN010000091.1 GCA_023268425.1 Burkholderiaceae bacterium
ACAGGCGACGCGAATCTTGTTTTCGATCTCCAGAGCCAAATCGGGGTTTTCGCGCAAGAACTCGCGGGCGTTGTCGCGGCCTTGGCCAATTTTTTCCCCGTTGTAGGCGTACCAAGCACCAGACTTGTCGACGATGTTTTGTGCCACCCCCAAGTCAATGATCTCGCCCTCACGGCTGATGCCCTTGCCGTACATGATGTCGAATTCGGCTTGTTTGAAGGGCGGGGCCACTTTGTTTTTCACCACTTTGACGCGGGTTTCGTTGCCCACGACTACGTCGCCTTTTTTGATCGACCCGATGCGGCGGATGTCCAAACGCACCGACGAGTAGAACTTCAAGGCGCGGCCACCGGGTGTGGTCTCGGGCGAACCGAACATCACGCCGATCTTCTCGCGAAGCTGGTTGATGAAAATGGCGATGGTGTTGGACTTGTTGAGGTTGGCGGTCAGTTTGCGCAGGGCCTGACTCATCAAGCGGGCTTGCAAACCCGGCAAGGAGTCGCCCATGTCGCCCTCGAGTTCGGCCTTGGGCGTCAGTGCGGCCACCGAGTCGACGACGATCAAGTCAATGGCG
The DNA here is from genome assembly GCA_023268425.1 of Burkholderiaceae bacterium. Taxonomy (GTDB): domain Bacteria; phylum Pseudomonadota; class Gammaproteobacteria; order Burkholderiales; family Burkholderiaceae_C; genus RS62. Next base: position 575 of record JALRFN010000091.1, read on the forward strand.
CCTGAGCGCACCAGGCTGTCCACCACTTCCAAGGCTTGTTCGCCCGTGTCGGGTTGGGAAATCAACATGTCTTCCAGGTGCACACCCAGGTCTCTGGCGTATTGCACGTCCAAGGCGTGTTCGGCGTCCACAAAGGCGCACACGCCGCCGAGCTTTTGCATCTCGGCCACAACCTGCAAGGTCAAGGTGGTTTTACCTGAAGACTCCGGGCCGTAAATTTCGACCACGCGGCCACGCGGCAAACCACCCACGCCCAAAGCCATGTCCAAGGTCAAAGAGCCCGTGGAGACGGTTTGGATGTCTTCAATGACCTCGCCATCGCCCAGGCGCATGATGGTGCCCTTGCCGAATTGCTTTTCAATTTGCGCCAAAGCGGCTTGCAAGGCTTTGGCTTTCTCGGCGTTGACGCCTTTGGTGGCTGCATCCATGACGGTGACCTTTCAGAAAATTGCTGTTGATTTGTACAGTCTGTACGCTTGACCAGCAGTGTAGCGCCGAATACTTTTTGTGAAAGCCTATTTTTGGTCAGTTTGATTTACCATTTGCAAATGGCCAATCAAATCCACGATTTCCAAGCCGCCCAGCACCCGCAATGGCGCAGCGCTCACTTGGGCCGGCTGATGGGTGAAGCGCTGCGCAAGTACGACGCGCGCGTGTTGCAGCTGATGGCCCACGACCCCGCCGTTCCGTTGGCGCTGTCCAATCTGGCGGCCCGAGACCAAATTGGCGCGGCACACGTGCACATCACCCGCCACTTGCCGCTCAACGGCGCTCGGCTCACGGCGTTGGCGCACGCGGCCAACATGAGCAAACAAGCCATGAACGCCCTGGTCGACCAATGTGACGCCTGGGGCCTGGTCACGCGTGAGCCCGACCCCTTGGATGCGCGCGCCAAACGCATCGTCTTCACTGCCCTGGGCTTGGCCTGGCTAGAAGCCTTCGGGCGCGCCATCGCACAAGCCCAGCTTGAATTTCGCACCGCCGTGGGCCAGGATGTAGCCACCGTCGTGGCTTTGGGCCTAGAGGCCTACGCGCAATAGTCCCTAAAATGATCCGCGCGCAGTGGATTTGGGCCACGACGCGCCAGACACAACAACAAAACGGAGACAAACATGCGCATCCTGATTGCCGAAGATGACAAGGTGCTGGCCGATGGTTTGTTGCGCACCTTGCGCGCCAGCGGTGCCGCTGTTGATCACGTGGAAACCGGCACCGAAGCCGATGCGGCCTTGATGACGGGCAGCGAATTCGATTTGCTGATTTTGGACTTGGGGCTGCCGCGCATGCACGGTCTAGAGGTGCTCAAGCGTCTGCGCGCGCGCGGCTCGGCACTGCCCGTTTTGATTTTGACCGCTGCCGACAGCGTCGAAGACCGCGTCAAAGGTTTGGACTTGGGCGCTGACGATTACATGCCCAAGCCGTTTTCATTGCCCGAATTGGAGGCCCGTGTGCGCGCCTTGTCACGGCGTGGCATGGGCGCGGCCAGCAGCCAAATCAAGCACGGCCCTTTGGTTTACGACCAGTCGGGCCGGGTGGCCACCATCGACGGCAAGATGGTCGAATTGTCGGCGCGTGAACTGGGCTTGCTCGAAGTCTTGTTGCAGCGCTCTGGTCGCTTGGTCAGCAAAGACCAGTTGGTCGAACGCCTGTGCGAGTGGGGCGAAGAGGTCAGCAACAACGCCATTGAGGTCTACATCCATCGCCTGCGCAAAAAGATCGAAAAAGGCCCGATTCGCATCGCCACGGTGCGCGGCCTGGGCTACTGCCTTGAAAAAATTCCGGGCTGAATCGGAGCGGCAATGGCGGCACGCTTGGGCCCGCTGGTTGCCGCTTGCTTGGGCGCCATCGACGTGCGCCTGCTGCATTTGAGCTGAAGGCTGCGGCATGGCCAACGACGACCTCAAACCGCACCGCGTCATTGGGCTGTTTCAGCGCGAACAGCGCAGTTTGTTTGGCGAAATCCTGGATTGGATGTTGACGCCTTTGCTGCTGCTGTGGCCCTTGTCTTTGGTGCTGACCTGGTGGGTCGCACAAGGCATTGCACTCAAGCCCTTTGATCGCAACCTGGTCTACAACTTGGAGACCTTGACGCAGTCCATCCACTTCCCCGCTGACAGCACCAACATCTGGATCAACGACGCGGTACGCGATCGCCTGCGCAGCGACGACAGCGACATTTTGTATTTCCAAATCATGTCGCCGGCCGGGCGCATTTTGCAGGGCGACACAGACTTGCCCGCGCCGGGTGGCGATGTGCCGCCGTTGCCGGGCACGGTACAAATGCGCGACGACGTGATGCGCGATGTCGATGTGCGGGTGGCCTACATGTGGCTGGCCTCGCCCAACAGCGAAGGACGCTATGCCTTGATTCAGGTGGCCGAGACCACCAACAAGCGCTCCACCCTGGCCACTGAAATCATCAAGGGCGTGATGGTGCCGCAGTTCGTCATCTTGCCCCTGGCGGTCTTGCTGGTCTGGATGGCGCTGGTGCGCGGCATCCGCCCCTTGAACCACTTGGAGCAGCGCATCCGCGCACGTGAACCCAATGACCTCTCGCCACTGGACGACTCTTACGTGCCTCAAGAGGTCGTGCCGCTGGTGTCATCGATCAACAACTTGCTCAAGCGTTTGAAGACCTCGATGACCACGCAGCGGCGGTTTCTGGCCGACGCCGCGCATCAGCTCAAAACGCCGTTGGCGGGTTTGCGCATGCAAGCTGATCTGGCCCAGCGCGGGGGCTCGGCGAGCGAACTGCAAACCGCCTTGAGCAACATCTCGTCGTCCAGCGTGCGCGCCACGCACATGGTCAACCAATTGCTCGCCCTGGCCCGCGCAGAGACCACGGGACGCAGCCTGCCGGTGTTGCGCATCGACTTGGCCGCCTTGGTGATTGGCGTGGTGCAAGACAGCATCACGCGTGCCTTAGACAAGTCCATTGACTTGGGCTACGAAGGCCCAGAGGAAACCGCCGAATCGTTTTGGCTGTACGGCAACGACACCTTGCTGCGCGAAATGGTGCGCAACCTGGTGGACAACGCCATCCACTACACGCCCGATGGCGGCATGGTCACCGTGCGCGTCTTGTTGGACAAATTCTCCGGTGTGCAAGTGCTGCAGGTCGAAGACAACGGGCCAGGCATACCGCCCAGCGAACGCGCCTTGGTCTTGCAACCCTTCTACCGCGCTTTGGGCACCAACGTGCAAGGCTCTGGACTGGGCTTGGCCATCGTCCACGAGATCGCGCAGCAATTCAACGCGATCTTGGAAATGGGCGACGCGCAATCCAACCCACACCTCGCCCCAGGCTTGTTGGTCAGCGTGCGCTTCGCAGCCGCCAAGCCCCCCAGGGCGACCACCGAGCTCAAGCCACCATCAAATTGAGCTGCAAGCGCTCGCGCTCCAACACGGGCTTGAGCGCGGGCAAGTCATAGAAGCGGTTGGCCAAGGCCCACAGCGACTTGAACTGCGTGGGGTCAATCTTGGCGATGCTGCCCCAGCGCATGAACGTCAACGCATACGCATCCAGGGCACCCGGCTTGTCCCCACTCAACCAGCCCGCGTCGGGCAAGGCCGCGCACAAAGCGTCGATCTCGGTCAAACGCTGCTGGAACAAGCGGGTGTTGAAGCGGCGCAGCTCGGCTTGGGCCGCTTCGTTGTCGGTGTATTTGAACGGCATGAAGATGTGGGTGAAGGTGGGGTGCACCGTGTTGTTCATCCACATCAGCGTTTGCAGGGCTTTGGTGCGCGCGGGACCACTGCCGGGCAAGATGCCTGCATCGGGCAGCAAGTCATCCAGGTACAGCAAGATGGCGACCAACTGGTCGAGCACCATGCCGTCGTGCACCAGCACGGGCACTTGCGCGCGCGGGTTGATGGCCAAAAAGGCCTCGCCGCCTTGCTCGTTTTTGTGCAGCTTGACCATCTCGGGCTCAAACTCTGCGCCGCTCAATTGCAGCATCGCGTGCGGCACAAACGAGCAGGCGCCAGGCCCGAAATACAGTTTCAATGACATCTTCTTCTCCTCAGGGTGACGGCCTCTCAAGCAGAGGCTTTTTTGCGCGCCGCCTTTTTCGCAGGCGCGCGCTGTTCAAACTCAAAAGACACTTTGCCGGCCTTGGCATCCCAAACCAAAAACGCCTTGAAGGCACGGCGGGTTCGGCTGGAGACAAATTTATCCAACAAGTCGGTCTTGCCGGTCACCAAGAGCTTTTGCATTTGCTCCACCGACACCGGTTGCTGCA
>JALRFN010000127.1 GCA_023268425.1 Burkholderiaceae bacterium
CCGATTTATGTGCGCCACGAAATCGTGCACAACACCTACGTGGTCAACGACCTCAAATCCAAGGGCGCCATCTTCATCGAAGATTTGGCTGATGTGCCCGCGGGTGCCACCTTGGTGTTTTCGGCGCACGGGGTCAGCAAAGCGGTCAAGACCGAAGCCGCTGCGCGTGACTGTCAGGTCTTTGATGCCACCTGCCCCTTGGTGACCAAGGTGCATGTGGAAGTGGCCAAGCTGGCCAAAGAGGGCTACGAGTTTTTGATGATTGGCCACAAGGGACACCCCGAGGTGGAAGGCACCATGGGCCAGTTGGACGCCGGCATCCACTTGGTTGAAGAGGTCGCTGATGTGCCCCAGGTGCAACCCGCCCAAACCGAAAAGCTGGCCGTGGTCACGCAAACCACCTTGAGCGTGGACGATGCGGCCGAGATCATGGCCGCGATCAAAGCGCGGTTTCCGCAGATTCGCCAGCCCAAGCAGCAAGACATTTGCTACGCCACGCAAAACCGACAAGACGCCGTCAAGGTCTTGTCGGCCAAGGCGGACGTGGTGATCGTGGTGGGCAGTCCCACCAGTTCCAACAGCAACCGCTTGCGCGAGTTGGCCGCGCGCTTGGATACCCAGGCCTACATGGTGGACAGCGCAGCCGATTTGCAGCCACAGTGGTTGCAAGGCGCGACGACGGTGGGCATCACGGCGGGGGCTTCAGCGCCCGAGGTCTTGGTGCAAGCGGTCATCGAACGCTTGCGCGCGTTGGGGGCGGTGTCGGTGCGCACACTGGACGGCGTGGAAGAGACCATGGCCTTTCCCATGCCCAAGGGCTTGAAGGCAGACGCCTGAACTCAGATTCAAAATCAAAGGACATTCATGATTGACATTCAATTGCTGCGCAAAGACCTGGGCGCTGTGGTCGCCAAGCTCAACGCACGTAAATCGCCGCAGGCCTTTTTAGATGTGGAGCGCTTCACGGCTTTGGAGGCCGAGCGCAAGGGCATTCAGGTGCGCACGGAGGAATTGCAAGCGCAACGCAACAGCTTGTCCAAGCAAATCGGTGCCTTGAAGTCCAAAGGCGAATCGGCCGACGAGGTGATGGCCCAAGTGGCCAGCATCAAGACCGAGTTGGAGGCTTCGGCAACGCGTTTGGACGAAATCCAAGCGGCGCTGCAAGCCATGTTGCTCTCGGTGCCTAACCTGCCCCAAGACGACGTGCCCGTGGGGGCTGATGAAGCAGACAACGTCGAATTGCGCCGCTGGTCGCCTGCTGGCGGCATGGGTGGCGAGCCCACGCCTTTGGGCTTCGAGGCCAAAGACCACGTGGATTTGGGTCAGCCCCTGGGCCTGGACTTTGAAGCCGGGGCCAAGTTGTCGGGCTCGCGTTTCAGCGTCATGCGGGGGCCGATTGCGCGCTTGCACCGCGCTTTGGCGCAGTTCATGCTCGACACGCAAACCCTGGAGCACGGGTACACCGAGTGTTATGTGCCTTACATCGTCAACGCCAGCTCGCTCAAGGGCACTGGCCAATTGCCCAAGTTTGAAGAAGACTTGTTCGCCGCCATCAAAGGTGGCCAAGAAGGTGACACCGAAAGCTTGAGTGACGACACGGCGCTGTACCTGATCCCGACCTCAGAAGTGCCGCTGACCAACTTGGTGCGCGACGAAATTTTGAGCGAAGACCAATTGCCTTTGCGTTTCACGGCGCACAGCCCGTGTTTCCGCAGCGAGGCGGGTTCAGCCGGACGTGACACCCGCGGCATGATTCGCCAGCACCAGTTTGACAAGGTGGAGATGGTGCAAATCTCCCACCCCGACCACAGCGAGGCGGCACTGCAAGAGATGACCCGGCACGCCGAGGCGGTGTTACAAAAGTTGGAGCTGCCCTACCGCGTCATCGTGCTGTGTACCGGCGACATGGGTTTTGGCGCGACCAAAACACACGATTTGGAAGTTTGGTTGCCAGCCCAAAACACCTATCGCGAGATCAGCTCCGTGTCGAACTGTCAGGCGTTTCAAGCACGCCGCATGTTGGCGCGTTTCAAAAACGCGCAAGGCAAAAACGACTGGGTGCACACGCTCAACGGTTCGGGCTTGGCGGTGGGACGAGCCTTGGTGGCGGTGTTGGAAAACCACCA
>JALRFN010000172.1 GCA_023268425.1 Burkholderiaceae bacterium
GTTTGTAATGACACCTTCGTACTTTCTGCGGGGGGCAAAGAAAATACGCGACGAATAATCGGAGCGAAAATCTGCTCCTCTAGTTCTGGAGTGACTTGTAGGTCACCGTAACTTGGTCGCCGTTTTCGGGGATGAAGCTGCTGTTGGCGCCACGGTTGCGGCGAGCAATCACCACGCCTTCGTAGGCCTGCACACGCGAGCGGTTGCCTTCGACGACGTTCACGCTGACGATGACGGTGTCGCCAGTTGCGAAGTCAGGGATGTCTTTGTTCAGGCGAGCAATTTCTTCTTGCTCGAGTTGTTGGATCAAGTTCATGATGTCCTCAAAAGCGATCTTGTTTGTGCGCTGTTGATATCAAGCCTGCACCGAATGCACAAGCTCTTTGGTGGCCAAACAGAGGATCAACCGCGCATTATAGCCAGATCGCGCACCCGCGACGCGCTCAGCGTGGCTTTTGCAAATCGCGCACCGCCAAAGCCATGACTTGCGCCGACGCGACCAACTCGTCGATGCCCACGTACTCGTCCGGCTGGTGCGCCAAGTCCAAGATACCCGGCCCATAGGCGATGCAATCGCGCAACTTGCCCGTGCGCACGATGTGCTTTTGGTCATACGTCCCAGGACTGGCGATGGTTTGAGGCTCGCGCCCCAAAACGCGGGCGATGGCCTTGGCGGTGGCCAAGACCACCGGCGCATCTTTGGGTGTGGCGGTGGGGACAAAACTCATGATTTCTTCAACCCGGTAATCAAAGCCGGGGCGGGTGCGCTTGAGCTCATCCAGCATGTCAACGATTTCCTGCTTGACCGCGTCCAGGCTTTCTTCCGCGATGAAACGGCGATCCAACACCGCCTTGCACGCATGCGCCACCACCGGCGTGGGCAAATCGCCTTGCGGGCGGCCCATGGCATCGCGCAAATAACGTTGCTCAGGTTGACCGCCATGCACGCTGTTGACGTTCAGGGTCGACCAGCGCGCACCTTCGGGTTCGACCGGCTCAGCGGTTTTGCGCTGGCGCAGGCGCGGTTGCAACTCGGTGTCCAGCAAGTGCAAGAAGGCCGTCATGTGAGAGATCGCCGAGTCACCCAGGAATGGCATGGAGCCATGAGCGATGCGCCCCTTGGTCTCAACCTCTGCCCACCACACACCGCGGTGACCCAAGCAAATGCGGTCGACCCCCAACGGTTCGGGAATGATGACGTGCTGCACCCTGGGCGCGCTGAAGTAACCGCGCTCGGCGAGGTAGCCCACACCTGCATAGCCACCAGACTCTTCATCCACGGTGCCGCTGATCTCGATCGGTCCCTGCAGCGGCTGGCCCGATTCCAACAAGGCCTCAGCGGCGATCACCGAAGACGCAATGCCGCCTTTCATGTCACAAGCCCCACGACCGTAGACCTTGCCGTCGCGCACCTCGCCGCCAAACGGGTCGACCGTCCAACCACTGCCAACTTCAACCACATCGATGTGGCCGTTGAAATGCACACACGGACCTTGGCCCTGGCCGGGGTGGCGCGCCACCACATTCACACGCGGGTGGCTGTCCGAGTCGCCCGGAGCGCCCTGCGCGCGGACGTACTCGACATCGAAGCCACGCCTTGCCAGGCGATCACCCAACAGGCGTGCACAAGCCTCGTAGGCATCGCCCGGCGGGTTCAGGGTGGGGATGCGGATCAGCTCTTGTGTCAAGACCACCACTTCGTCGCGCTTGGCGGCGATGCGCTGGATCAAATCATCTTCGGTGCGGTCATTGCTCATGGCGCGCAAGCTTAGGAGTTGAGGCCGAGCTGTCCTACCAGCGTAAACCCTAGGTCAGTAGCTCAGGCGACAGCGGGCGGCCCCGGCTCGCGCATAACGTGGCGCCTGATTTTTGGGAGTGACAGATGGCATTGAATTTCATCGATCACCAAGACTTGGCCGCCAACAGCGGGCGCGTGTTGGACATGATCGATCCAGCGACAGGCGAGGCCTTCGAGACAATCGCGCGCAGCGACGCCAGCGACATCGACGCGGCGGTTCGCGCCGCGCAGGCCTGCCGCGATGGCGTCTGGGGGCGCACCAGCGCGGCCGAGCGCAGCCGTTTGATGATGGCTTGGTCGCAGGCCGTACAAGCACACGCCGATGAGTTGGCGCTACTCGAACAACGCGATTGCGGCAAGCCCACAGCGCAGGCTCGTGCAGACGTTGCAGCCTTGGTCCGCTACCTGGCTTTCTATGCGGGTGCGGCGGACAAACTCACGGGCGAGACCATTCCCTACCAAGATGGTTACAGCGTGTTGACCTGGCGGGAGCCGCACGGAGTCACGGGGCACATCATCCCGTGGAACTACCCCATGCAAATTTTTGGCCGCAGCGTCGGCGGCGCGCTCGCCGCTGGCAATGTCTGCGTGGTCAAACCCGCTGAAGACGCCTGCTTGTCACTGATTCGCGTGGCCCAGTTGGGCCGCGACGCGGGCTTGCCTGCGGGTTGTTTGAACATCGTCACGGGCCTGGGGGCAGAGGTGGGCGAGGCATTGGCGCGTCACCCCGGCATTCAACACATCTCCTTCACAGGCAGCCCGCGCATTGGCACCTTGATTCAACAGGTGGCCGCTGAACGGCACATTCCCGTGACCTTGGAGCTGGGTGGCAAGAGCCCGCAGATTGTGTTCAACGACGCCGACATGGATGCGGCGGTGCCCGTGATCGTCAACGCCATCGTGCAAAACGCGGGCCAAACCTGCTCGGCGGGTTCGCGCCTGTTGGTGCAGCGAGAGGCCTATGAACCTTTGCTGGCCCGTCTGGCCCAGGCTTTTGCGGCTTTGCGCTGCGGCCCCCCGCAAGGGCCAGTAGACGTCGGGCCCCTGATTCGGGCCAGTCAATTGGAACGTGTGCACCAGTTTTTGGCGCAGGCCGAGGCCGATGGCATCCCGACGGTCGCCACCGGTCAAGTCACTGCGGATGCGCCTGCTGGGGGGTTTTATCAAGCGCCCGTCTTGCTGCGCGATGTGCCTGTCGCCCACCGCATCGCGCAAGAAGAAGTCTTCGGCCCAGTCTTGTCAGCGATGGCATTTGAAGACGAAGACCACGCGATCGAATTGGCCAACGCGACGGACTTCGGCCTGGTCGCTGGCGTGTGGACAGCGGACGGCAGTCGCCAGTTCCGCATGGCCAAGCGCGTGCAAGCCGGACAAGTCTTCGTCAACAATTACGGCGCTGGTGGTGGCGTAGAACTGCCTTTTGGCGGGGTCAAATCCAGCGGCCACGGGCGAGAAAAAGGCTTTGAAGCCTTGTACGCTTTCACCAACCTCAAAACCGTGGCCTTCCGCCACGGCTAAGCCATTCGTTCGGAGCCAGTCATGCGCGTCAGCAACAAAACCATCATCGTCACCGGAGCAGGTGGCGGCATCGGCGAAGGCATTGCCCTTCGGCTCGCCGCCGAAGGCGCTGCGGTCGTGGTCAACGACATCCGCCAAGCAGCGGCCGAAGCCGTTGCTCAGGCCATACGCGACGCTGGCGGCCAAGCCAGCGCCTGCGCAGCCGACGTGACCCAAGACCAAGATGTCGCCGCACTGGTGCAACATGCCCTAGCCACCCATGGCGGGCTGGACGCCATCGTCAACAACGCGGGTTGGACGCACCGCAACCAGCCTGCGCTGGAAACCACCGAAGCCGAGTTTGATCGGGTTTACGCGGTTAATGTCAAAAGCATTTTCCACACGGTGCGTCACGCCACCCCGGTCTTTCGTCAGCGCGGCGGTGGCAGTTTCATCAACATCGCCTCCACGGCGGGTGTGCGCCCTCGCCCAGGCTTGTCCTGGTACAACGGCAGCAAAGGCGCGGTGATCATCACCAGCAAGTCACTCGCCGCTGAATTGGGCCCAGACAACATCCGCGTCAATTGCGTCAATCCGGTGTTCAACCCCCTCACGGGCTTGGGGCCATCCTTCGCTGGGGGTGATTTGACCGAGGACGTGTTGGCTAAATTTCGCGCAACCATTCCGCTGGGGCGCTTTTCCACCGCCGAAGACGTCGCCAACGCCTGCCTCTATCTGGCCAGCGACGAAGCCGCGTTCATCAACGGTGTATGCATCGAAGTCGATGGTGGGCGGTGCGCTTGATCCCAGCCCCCAATTGCTCGCACATCGGGTTTCTCCGCATTGCGAGGACCCCGCGCCAATGTTCAAATATTTTTCAGTCGGTTCAAATAATGAACCAACGTTTCACCACCAAAACAGGAGACAAACCATGAAACGTCGTGTATGGCTGGCGGCCCTGACCGCTATGACCGCTGGCAGCTTGCTGAGCAGCCCCGCTGCGCTTGCCGCCGATGGCGAAAAAGTATTGCGTGTGGTGCCTCACGCGAACTTGACCAGCTTTGACCCCATCGTCACCACCGCCTACATCGTGCGCAACTATGGCTACATGGTTTACGACACGCTGTTTTCGCAAGACTCCAAAGGTGACATCAAGCCGCAAATGGTCGACACCTACAGCGTGTCCAGCGACGGCAAGACCTGGACTTTCAAGCTGCGCGCTGGCCTGAAATTCCACGACGGCAACCCGGTGGAAGCCGATGACGTGATCGCTTCGCTGAAGCGCTGGTCAGAGAAGGACGCCATGGGCGGCCAGTTGGCGAGCTTCATTGATCGCTACGAGGGCAGCGGCAACACCTTCAAGATGATCTTGAAGGAGCCTTGCGGTTTTGTCTTGGATGCCCTGGGCAAGCCCAGCTCCAACGTGCCCTTCATCATGCCGGCTGCCGTCGCCGCCACCTCTGCCAACGAAGCCATCACTTCCAAGATTGGCTCGGGCCCGCTGATTTTCAAAGAAGACGAATTCAAGTCGGGTGACACCGCTGTGTTCGTCAAGAACAAAGACTACGTGAGCCGCGCGGAAGCCCCAGACGGCATGGCCGGTGGCCGCAAAATCAATTTCGACCGAGTGGAGTGGAAGATCATCCGCGACACCCAGACGCAATTCAACGCCCTCAAGGCCGGTGAAGTGGACGTTATCGAAGCCTTGGCGCACTCACAATTCGATGAGGCGAACAAAACCGACGGGGTCCGCACACAGACCTATGCAGAAGGCGGCTTGAGTTATTTCTTGCGCTTCAACCACTTGTTGCCGCCGTTTGACAAAGTCGAAGTGCGTCGCGCCGCCATGCTGGCACTGGGACAGCGCGCGATGCTGCGTGCTCAAGCCATTCCCGACAACCTGGGCCAAGTTTGCCCAAGCTTTTTCCCCTGCGGCACCTCTTACGCGAGTAACAAAACGGGATACTTCAAGGGTGAGCCGAATGTGAAGGCGGCACGGGAGGCCTTGAAAGCATCGGGTTACGACGGCACCCCTGTGGTGCTGATGCAGCCCACCAACGTCGGTGTGTTGGCCAAGATTCCTTTGGTGGCCAAGCAGCAATTGGAGCAAGCGGGCTTCAAAGTCGACTTGCAAGCCATGGACTGGGGCACGCTGATCGCTCGCCGCGCCAAGAAAGACCCCGTCAAAGATGGCGGTTGGAACATCTTCATGTCTGCATGGCATGCAGCTGACATCCAAAACCCGCTGAGCGTGGCCATGTACAACCCGAACTGGTTCGGCTGGTACAAGAGCGACAAAATGGCCGAGACACTGGGTAAATTCGCTCGCAGCAGCGACGCCAACGAAAAGAAACAACTGGCTCAAATGGTGCAAGACATCGCAATTGAAGACGCGTCTTGGGCCCCGGTCGGTCAATTCGTGATGCCCGCGGCCTTGCGCAACGACCTCACACCCTTGGTGGCCACACCCGGCATCATGGTGCCTTGGGGCATTTCGCGTAAGTAAGGCGCGGGGTTGCGGCGACACTTGTCGCCGCTGACCTGACTCAATAGGGGGACGGACTCGGCGCTCGATTCCGTCCCCTTTTGATGAGCGATAGAGGGAGTGTGCTTTGATTCAATTTTTATTCAGACGCTTGCTGGCGATCATCCCAGTTTTGTTCGTCGTGTCTTTGGTGGTCTTTCTCATCTTGCGCATCACCCCGGGCGACCCTGCTTTGGTTTTGGCCGGTGACAACGCCACCCCAGAACAAATCAATGAACTGCGCACCGCCATGGGTTTGAACCAGTCCCTGGTCACGCAGTACTTCATCTGGATTGGCAACGCCCTCAGTGGCGATTTGGGCTACTCCTTTTTCCTGCGCTCGCCAGTCTTGGGCCTGATGACCGAGCGCATTGCCCCTACCCTGTCCATCGCATTGGGCACGACCGTCGTGTCGGTCTTGTTCGCCCTGCCATTGGGCGTCTTGGCCGCTTGGGGCATGGGCGGCAAGTTAGACCGCGCCCTATCGGCATTTTCGGTGGCCGGCTTCTCGGTGCCGGTCTTTGTCATCGCCTATGTGCTGATTTATGTGTTCTCGATTCAGTTGGACTGGTTGCCTGTGCAGGGCTACGAGCCTTTGTGGGGCCGAAATGGATTTCAACCCTGGGAGTGGGCCAGCCGCCTGATCTTGCCTTGGCTGTCGCTGGGTGTGATTTATGCAGCCCTGGTGGCTCGCGTCACGCGCGCCAGTGTCTCTGAAGCCTTGACCGAAGACTACATCCGCACT
>JALRFN010000244.1 GCA_023268425.1 Burkholderiaceae bacterium
GGTGCGCTTTTCAATGCGTTTTTCAGGCGTCGGGTTGTGCACGATGCGGTGCACATAAATGCCGGGCAAATGAATGTCGTCGGGCGCCAACTCGCCCACTGGCACGATGCGCTCGACTTCCACGATACACATCTTGCCCGCCGTCGCTGCCGCTGGGTTGAAGTTGCGCGCAGTCAAATTGAATCGCAGGTTGCCTGCACGGTCGGCCACGTCGGCCTTGACCAAAGCCACGTCGGGCACCAAGGAGCGCTCCATGACGTAGGTTTCGCCGTCAAAGTCGCGCAGCTCTTTGCCCTCGGCGACCAGCGTACCCACACCGGTCTTGGTGAAAAACGCCGGAATGCCTGCGCCACCGGCGCGCAGCTTCTCGGCCAACGTACCCTGAGGGGTGAATTCCAACTCCAACTCACCGGCTAAGTACTGGCGCTCGAACTCTTTGTTCTCGCCCACGTAGCTGGAGATCATCTTCTTGATCTGACGCGTCTCCAACAGCTTGCCCAGGCCAAAACCATCGACCCCGGCGTTGTTGGAAATCACCGTCAAGTCTTTCACACCACTGTCGCGCAGCGCGTCAATCAGCGCCTCGGGGATGCCACACAGGCCAAAGCCGCCCACCGCCATCAGCTGGCCGTCGGCCACCACGTCGGCCAACGCTTCGGCCGCGCTCGGATACACCTTGTTCATCTGTCGCCCACTCCTTCAAAAAAGTGATTGGAGAAACCGTTACGATACTACGTATCAATCTACGTAGTATGACCTAGAGAAAAACCCGCAAATGACCCACGCCGCAACCGAACTCGACTACCAGCAGGCCTTTGAGTTGGCGCCTGTGGGTTTGGTGTTATCGCGTATGACCTAGAGAAAAACCCGCAAATGACCTCAGCCGCCAGCGAACTCAATTACCAGCAAGCCTTCGACCTGGCGCCAGTGGGTTTGGTGTTGTCGCGTCAGCGCGTGATTGTCGATTGCAACCAGCGGGTCTGCGAGATGTTCGGCGCACAGCGTGAACAACTGTTGGGGCAATCGTTTCAAATCCTTTACCCCAGCGCCGACGAATTTGAGCGCACCGGCGAGCGCATCGCGCCCATTCTCAACACCAAAGGCCACTACGCCGACGAGCGTTTGATGAAGCGCGTCAGTGGCCCGCAGGCTGGCGAAGTGTTTTGGTGTCACGTCACCGGACGTGCCCTCAACCCCAAAGAGCCACACGCAGCAGGCATTTGGAGCTTCGAAGACTTGAGCGCCCAGCGCCCCGTCAGCAACGCCCTCAGCCCACGAGAGCGCGAAGTCGCTGCCTTGCTGTCCAAAGGCATGACCGCCAAGGCCATCGGCAAGGTTTTGGGCATCAGCCACCGCACCGTCGAAATCCACCGGGGCCGCTTGCTGCGCAAATACGACTGCCACAGCACAGCCGAACTGATCATCAAATTGGCCGGGCACTGACCGCCCTCATTGCCCCTCGATCACCTCCGCTGCGGCGCGAAACGCCTCCAAGCAAGCCGGAAAACCGGCGTAAACCGAGAGGTGCAAGAAGACCTCTTTGAGCTCTTCGGGCGTCAAGCCATTGTTCAAAGCCCCGCGCACGTGTACCTTCAGCTCAGTGGACTTGCCCAGGGCGGCGGCCATGGCCACAGTGATCAGGCTTCGGTCGCGCAAGCTCAAGCCTTCGCGCTGCCACACCGTGCCCCAGGCGTTGCGCGAGACGAAGTCTTGCAACTCAGCAGTGAACGGTGTGCGGCGGTCAAACGCCGCATTCACATAGGCCTCGCCCAGCACTTGCTTGCGCGTGGACAAGCCGTCGCTTTGCTGTTGGTCATCAGGGGTTTGGTTGCCGTAAGTCGTCATGAGAAAAGCCTTTCTGAAAAAGTCACACCATCATGACCGAAGTCAGGCGCAAACGAAGCGCCCACACGACAAGGCTCAACGCCGCGTGCGGCGACTGGCCGAGCAGTCCAAGAATGCGACACAATCCGGGCATGGACTTCTCCTCGCTCGTTCAACAGCTTAGGCAGGCACTGCCTCAACTGATGGCGGTTTACGCCTTTGGCAGCCGGGTTCGTGAACGTGGTGAAGGCGCACGCGCAGACAGCGACCTCGACATGGCCGTATTGGTTGAAGGCTACGCCGATCCACTGACTTTATTTGATCTCGCGGGCACTTTGACTGATGTCGCGGCCTGTCCAGTCGACCTGTTGGATTTGCGAGCGGCGTCGACCGTCATGCAGCACCAGATTTTGATGACCGGAAAACGACTGTGGGCCAGAGACCACCAAGCGGGCCTGTTTGAGGCGGCCATGCTCACCGAGAAATTGCATTTGGACGCGGCGCGAGCAGCACTGCTGGACGACGTGAAACGACGAGGCACGGTCTATGGATGAGGTCTTGATCAACAAAGCCGCGACCATTGAGCGCTGTGTGGCGCGGGCCCGTGAGGAGTACGCGGCTGACCCACAAGGCTTTGCACAGAACTTCACGCGACAAGACGCCGCCATCCTCAACATCCAGCGCGCCTGCGAAGCGGCATTGGACATGGGGTTGCACATCATCCGGCGCGAACGCTTGGGCGTACCCCAAAGCGCACGCGACACCTTCACCCTACTCAACCAAGCGCGCTGGCTTGATGAACAGGTCACCGAGCAAATGAAACGCATGGTGGGCTTTCGCAACATTGCCGTGCACCAATATCAAGCCCTTCAACTGCCCGTCACGCTGCGCATCGTGAGGGAGCACTTGGACGACTTCCTGGCCTTCAGTGCGCAAATGCTCGCCCGCGACCGCGCATGAAGTCGGCCCACACGCGGTGCTGCCTCAAAGCTCGTCGTCGTTCACCGACAAACGCCCCGATTCGTAATCGCCAATGATGCGTTGAGCCGCCGCCACATCGGCTTCATCCACCTCAATGCGCCCCAGAGCGGAAGGCGGCAACTCGCCCACCGCACCTTGTAAGTAATGCCCGCCCACCCAGGCCGCAATGCCATTGGCACGCAACAAACCCGCCACGATGTGGGCTTCAATGGTGTTGGCGGCATGAAAGATGGTTTGCACAGCGAAACGCCCGCCTCAAGCCCCCAGATGGGCGCGCACGAAATCGGGCAGTGGCACCGATTGCTCGGTCACCATGTTGGCCCACACCACGGTCGCGCCGCCAGTGGCGCAAACCTCACCTGGGCTGTGGGTGTGAGCCATTTCGTGCCAGGTATCAAACGAGGTGCGCCCCACCTTACCGACGTAGGTGCGCACGCGCAGGGTCGCGGGGTAGCTGATTTGCCGCAAGAAATTGCAAAAGGCATTGATGATCACCAGCCCTTCTCCCGTGGGGTTGATGGTGGCACCCAGACCGTGCATCCAATCGATGCGCGCAATCTCCAAGTATCGAAAGTAAAGCGTGTTGTTGACGTGGCCCATGGCGTCCATGTCGCCCCAGCGCACGGGCACCTCGATGTCGTGCACCCACTTCTTTTCTGCTGGTAAATCAAAACGCACTTGTTCACTCCTCAGGGAAACGCTTGTATTTGGGCTCAGCGCACAGTGTGCACGCCGGCGCGCTGGCACTTTGTCACCGTCGCGAGCGTGCTGGGCAAAGCCAACCTCGCCTCTACAATAAGCGCCAGATTTTCTCAAGCCCCAGCGGCCAGACCCACGGAAGCACAACATGACACCTGCAGCTTTGCTCGAACAATACGGCCCCCGCGAGTCCATGGAATACGACGTCGTCATCGTGGGTGGCGGTCCCTCTGGCCTATCCACGGCCATTCGCCTCAAACAGATCAACCCCGAAATTTCGGTGGTGGTGCTGGAGAAAGGCTCCGAGCCCGGCGCGCACATTTTGTCCGGCGCGGTCATGGACCCCAAAGCGATCACTGAACTGTTCCCCAACTGGCAAGAGCTGGGCGCGCCGCTGAACCAGCCGGTCACGGGCGACGACGTCTTGTTCCTCACCGAAACCGGCAGCCGCCGCACCCCCGATGCGCTGGTGCCCAACTGCTT
>JALRFN010000389.1 GCA_023268425.1 Burkholderiaceae bacterium
CATGAAAGGTCACGACACGACGTGCCTCGATGGGCACGGGCTCTCCCGTGCGCGGGTTGCGCCCCGGTCGGGCCGACTTGGTGCGCACTTGGAAATTGCCAAAGCCCGAAATTTTCACCTCTTCGCCTTGCACGAGGGCATCGACCATGACGTCAAAAAAGGCGTCGACCATGTCTTTGGCCTCGCGCTTGTTCAAGCCGATTTGCTCGTAAAGCAATTCAGCCATGTGCGCCTTGGTCAGCGCTGGCGTCTCCAAACTGTCGACCATCAAGTCCATGTTCAACCCCTTCTCGCAACAATCAGTCGCGCAAACGCGCCTGCACCGCGCTTTGCAACTGTGCCAACACCTGTTGCACGACATGATCCGCTTGGTCATCCGTCAAGCTGTTTTGATCGTCACCAATCACCAAACGCAAGGCCACACTCTTTTCGCGTTTGGACTCGTCCTTGGGACGATAGATGTCGAACACAAACTGGTCTTTCAACAAGTTTTGGGTGGGTGCCTGCGCCACCGCTTGCATCACGGCCTCGTGGGTGACCTCGTCAGCCACCCAAATCGCGATATCACGCTCTACGCGTTGCTGGCGCGGCACGCCTGCGAACCGCGGCACCTCGCGCGCCAGTACCGCGTCCAAATCCAACTCCAACAACACAGCCGGCTTGGGTACATCATAGGCCTGCATCCACTTCGGATGCAGCTCGCCCACCACACCAATCGCGACATCGCCCACCCACACTTCGGCGCTGCGACCGGGATGCAAGGCGGGATGCTGGGCGGGGGTGAAGCGCAGCACTTGCGGCGCCATCAAGGCCTCCAAATCGCCCTTGACGTCGTAGAAATCGACCCAACGCTCGCGCTCGCCCCACTGCATGGGGCTGACCGTGCCGTAAGCCAAAGCCGCCACGCGCTGGGGCTGATCAAACCCCTCCACTGTCGTGTCGCTGTCGACCACGGATGCGTCTTTACGGAACACCCGACCCAACTCAAACACACGCACGCGAGCAGCTTTGCGGTCCAGGTTGAACTTCAACACGTTCACCAAAGAGCCCAACAGACTGGAGCGCATCACACTCAGCTGAGAGGCAATGGGATTGAGCAACTGAACCGGGTTGTCGTTACCGGCCAAATCACGCTCCCAGCGCGACTCCACAAAGCTGAAGTTGATGGTCTCTTGGTAGCCCAAGTCCGCTAATCGATGACGCACCGCAAAAGAGCCGCGCTGGTTCTCTGCTCTCAACTTCGGTGTGACAGGAGCCAAAGGCGGCGTATCGGGCAAGCGGTGGTAGCCGATCATGCGCGCCACTTCTTCGATCACGTCTTCTTCAAGTGTCACGTCAAACCGATGTGGCCCAGGCGTCACTTCCAACACGCCCGGCTCCAGCTCTTGAACCGCCAGACCCAGTTGGTTCAATGCCTTGACGCATGCCACCTGATCAACCGGCATGCCCAACACTTTGCTGGCCCGAGCCACCCGCATGCGCACCGCTCGCGCTTTGGGCACATTTACGATTTGGTCTTCGATGGGGCCAGCTTGCCCGCCACAAATGCTCAATACCAAGGCCGTGATGCGCTCGATGTGCGCGACCGTCGTGCTCGGGTCGACCCCGCGCTCGAAGCGGTGCCCCGCATCGGTCGAGAAGTTAAAGCGGCGCGAACGGCCCGCTACCGCTTGCGGCCACCAAAACGCCGCCTCAATGAAAATGTTTTGCGTCTCATCGCCAACCGCCGTGGCCTCACCGCCCATGATGCCCGCCAGCGATTCCACCGCATGGTCATCGGCAATCACGCCCACCTTTTCATCCAAGGTGATGGTGTTGCCGTTGAGCAGTTCCAACTGCTCACCTGCGCGCCCCCAGCGCACCTGCAATTCGCCGTGGATCTTGTCCAAATCAAAAATGTGCGAGGGACGGCCCAGTTCAAACATCACATAGTTGGAAATATCCACCAGGGCCGAAATTGAGCGTTGACCACAACGCTCCAATTGGCTCACCATCCAAGCTGGTGTCTGGGCTTTCGGGTTGACGCCACGCACGACACGTCCGCTGAAGCGGCCACACAAATCAGGCGCCTCGACGCGCACAGGCAGCGTGTCCGCAATGGTCGCAGCCACCGCAGGAAAGCTGGGTTCATTCAAGGGAGCGCCCGTGATCGCAGACAACTCGCGGGCCACCCCATAGATGCTCAAGCAATGCGCGAGATTGGGTGTGAGTTTGAGCTCAAAGACCTGGTCATCCAAGGCCAAGGCCTGACGAATGTCCACCCCCAGAGGTGTGTCCAAGGGCAGTTCCAGCAAGCCGCTGTGGTCATCGCCCAGGCCTAATTCTTTGCCTGAGCACAACATGCCGTGGCTCTCCACGCCACGCAGCTTGCCCACCTTGATCATGAAGGGCTGGTCGCCTTCGGCTGCAGGCAAGGCCGCGCCTACCGTGGCGCAGGGCACGCGAATGCCCACGCGGGCGTTGGGCGCACCACACACGATGGTCAAATCTTGATCGCGCCCCACGTTGACCTGACAAACCCGCAAGCGATCGGCATTGGGGTGCTGCTCAGCGGCAACGATTTCACCGACCACCACACCACTGAACGCGGGCGCAACGGGCTGAACGGACTCCACTTCAAGGCCCGCCATGGTCAAGGCATCCGACAAAGCCTCGGTACTCATGTCAGGGTTACAAAATGCACGCAACCAAGATTCAGGAAACAACATCGCTACTCACTCACCAAAATTCAAGCAACCAAACACGGCACAGCTCGTGACTTGAGCGTCATGCAAATTGACGCAAAAACCGCAAATCGCCGTCAAAGAACAAGCGCAAATCGCCGATGTCGTAACGCAGCATGGTCAAGCGGTCTGGCCCCATGCCAAAGGCAAAGCCAATGAAACGCTCGGGGTCTAAGCCCATGTTGCGCACCACGTTGGGGTGCACTTGCCCCGAGCCTGCAACCTCCAACCAACGACCCGCCAAGGGCCCGCTGGAGAACTGGATGTCGATTTCTGCGCTGGGCTCGGTGAAGGGGAAAAAACTGGGGCGGAATCGCAAGACCAATTCGTCGTCTTCAAAAAAGGTCTTGCAAAACGCCGTGAACACATATTTCAAGTCTTTGAAACTGACGTTCTCGCCAATCCACAAACCTTCACATTGGTGGAACATCGGCGAGTGCGTGGCATCGCTGTCGACCCGATAGGTTCGACCGGGCGCAATCACTCGGATCTCTGGCATGCCCTCACCAGCGTCCAAGGCCGCGCGGTGGCGCTTGACGTGTTGTACGGCATGGCGAATTTGCATGGGACTGGTGTGGGTGCGCAACAAATTGGGGGCGCTGGCTTGGCCGCCCTCCACGTAAAACGTGTCGTGCATGGAACGCGCCGGGTGGTCTTCGGGCGTGTTCAAAGCCGTGAAGTTGAACCAATCGGTTTCGATCTCTGGGCCATCTGCCACTTCAAAACCCATGGAGCCAAAAATACCCTCGATGCGCTCCAGCGTCAGGCTCACCGGATGCAAGCCCCCACTGCTGCGCTGTCGCCCAGGCAAGGTGACATCCAGCGCTTCAGCCGCGAGTTGCTTGGCCAAGGCAGCATCTGCCAAGGCTTGGCGGGCGGCTTGAAGCAAAGCCTCCACTTCGCGCTTGACCTCATTGATGGCCGCGCCTTGGGCTTTTTTCTCGTCCACGCTCAGACCAGCCAAACCCTTCATCAGCGCCGTGATGCGACCACTCTTGCCCACAAACACGGCTTTGGCATCTTCCAACTCAACGGGGGTGGCGGCTTGAGCGAAGGCTTGGCGAGCCTCCTCGACCAGGGATTTCAATTCAGACATGGCGGCGCAGGAAATCGATGTTGTGGTGGCCACTGCAGCCACCAAATGAAACAGGGCCAGCGCGCGTGTACGCGACTGGCCCTGAAGTGCGAAGCGCCCACGAGCCTAGCCCATGGGCATCACGTGCATCTTATGCAGCCAGTTTGGCCTTCACTTGATCCACGATGCTGGCAAATGCAGCCTTGTCGTGCACAGCCAAATCAGCCAAGACCTTGCGGTCGATTTCGATGCTGGCTTTCTTCAAGCCGTTGGCGAATTGGCTGTAGGTCAGGCCCAATTCGCGCACACCGGCGTTGATACGAGCGATCCACAGCTGGCGGAACACGCGCTTCTTGGCACGACGATCACGATAAGCATATTGACCGGCCTTCATCACCGCCTGTTTGGCGATGCGGAAGACATTACCGCGACGACCGCGGAAACCTTTTGCAAGGGCTAATACTTTTTTGTGGCGGGCGCGAGCCGTTACACCACGTTTGACGCGAGGCATGTGTGTACTCCTGGTTCGTCGTTAATCACAGACCGGCCATGGGCATCATGGCGGCGATATGACCCAAGTCAGACTTGGCCACGTTCACAGCACCACGCAAATGGCGCTTGTTCTTGGTCGTCTTCTTGGTCAGGATGTGACGTTTAAAGGCTTGGCCACGTTTGACCGTGCCGCCCGGACGAACGCGGAAACGCTTTTTAGCCGCGCTCTTGGTCTTCATTTTGGGCATGTCAATGCTCCTGTTTGTTGTGCTCGTGAGGCGGGTGTAACACACTCACACCGCTTGTTGGCCCCGAGCCACTTGTGGCTGTTTTTAGCTTGAATGCAAAAACAGCAAAACCTTCGATTATCCACTATTGCTTGATCCCCGCTGCACGCCTGGGCCAAGGCATGAAATCACTCTGCGTCTGCTGACTCAGAGTCCGCTGCTGCCAGCTCAGCTTTCACAGGCTTGCCACCACCGGACTTCTTACGTCCCGGAGCGATCATCATGATCATTTGTCGGCCTTCCATTTTGGGGAACGACTCGACCGTGATCAGCTCGCCCAAATCTGCCCGCACACGCTCCAACAATGCGAGGCCAAGCTCTTGGTGCGTGATCTCTCGGCCGCGAAAGCGCAGGGTA
>JALRFN010000421.1 GCA_023268425.1 Burkholderiaceae bacterium
GATGAAAGCCGAGCACGAAAAAGCCATCAACAGCGCCGTCTTCCCTGGTCTGCAAGGCGGTCCACTGATGCACGTCATCGCCGCCAAAGCGGTGGCCTTCCGCGAGGCCTTACAGCCTGAGTTCAAAACCTATCAACAGCAAGTCGTGGCCAACGCCAAAGCCTTGGCCGAGACCCTGAGCGCACGCGGTCTGCGCATCGTCAGCAGCCGCACCGAAAGCCACGTGATGTTGGTCGACTTGCGCGGCAAGAACCTCACGGGCAAGGAAGCCGAAGCGGTCTTGGGCTCGGTGCACATCACGGTCAACAAGAACGCCATCCCCAACGACCCGCAAAAACCCATGGTCACCAGCGGCATCCGCGTGGGCACGCCGGCCATGACGACGCGCGGTTTTGGTGTTGACGAAGCGGTGGCGACCGGCCACCTGATTGCCGACGCTTTGGACCACGCAGGCGACGAAGCCAAACTGGCTGAAGTGCGCGCCAAGGTCGAGGCGCTGACCGCACGCTTCCCGGTCTACGGCAACTAAGCCAGCCCCATGAAGTGTCCGTTTTGCGGCCACCCTGACACGCCAGTCGTGGAAACACGACTGGCCGATGAAGCCAGCACCCTGCGGCGGCGGCGAAAGTGCGCCGCGTGTGACCGGCGCTTCACGACCTACGAGCGTGCTGAGCTGAATTTTCCCCTGGTGGTCAAGAAAAACGGCAACCGGGTAGATTACGACCGCGCCAAGTTGCAGGGCTCTTTTCATTTGGCCCTGCGCAAACGCCCGGTGAGCTTGGAGCTGGTCGATGCGGCCATTGAACGCATCGAGGAAAAGCTTTTGGCCGCAGGCCTGCGCGAAGTGCCCTCGACCAAGATCGGTCAACTGGTGATTCGTGAATTGAAAAAACTCGACAAAGTGGCCTATGTGCGCTTTGCCAGCGTCTACCAAAGTTTCGAGGGCATCGACGAATTCAAGGCGTTTCTGGACGACGTGAAGTAGTTCAATGCCGATATTTTTCCCACAAGTTTCGCATTTTCATTAACGCTTTAGGTCTATTTATAGCCAAAGCACGGCACAATCGGCGCCCATGCAGCGTCGGTCTCGATCACCCGGTCATCATCTCTACCCCCGTGCGCAACTGGGCTTCAGCTTGGTTGAACTGGTCGTGGTGCTGGCCCTGTCAGCGGTCCTGGCTGCAGCGGCCGTGCCGTCGCTGGGACAAGCGGTACAAGACGCACGCGAGCGGCGCTTGCAACAACAGCTGCTGGGTGACTTGCGCTTGGCGCAAAGCGAAGCGCGGCGGCGGGGTCAAGCCGTCACCGTAGCGCCCCTGCCCTTGCTGTGTGACCCACCCACCGCGAGCGGCAACAACTGGAGCTGTGGCTGGCGGGTCTATGTGGACGACGGCGACGGCAACTACGACGCCAGCATGGACACCTTGGTCACCGAGTCCAGCAACGATGCGCTCACCCCCATCGCCAGTTCTCGCGCGCGCTTGGTCTATTCACCCATCGGCACCACCAGCGATGTCCAAACCTTTTCCTTCAGCCACCCGGGCGTGAACGTCAAAGTCGCATGGGTGAGGCTATCGGCCAGCCATGAAGTCAACTGAGCAAACGGGGTTCGGGCTGTTGGACGCGCTGATCGGCGTGGGCATCTTGGCCGCAGGGGTCTTGGTGCTCCTGGCTGCTGTCAACCGCGCACAAGCCAATGCGCGTGAGTTGCGTGAAACACAAATCGCCAACCTGCTGTTGCACGACTTGGCCGAGCGCTTGCATCTGAATCAGCACCTGAGCAAGGCGGCGGTGGCCACGCTGTACAGCCACACGCTTGGAGCCAGCCTACCCGCCGACATCGATTGCAGCGCATCACCTTGCGATGCGACCGCCCTGGCTCAACACGATATGCACACTTGGGGGCAAGCCGTCGCCACGCAATTGCCCGAGGGCCAGTTCGCCCTGGTCAGCGGCGCGGACGTGGTCACGGTGATGCTGAGCTGGCAACCACGGGGGAACATTGCAACACCTGGCTTGGACACGGGTTTGGATCAGTTGGTCTGTCCCACAGATCGACGCTGTTTGCTCACGCACATTCGCCCATGACGCCGAGACGACCGCTCACATCTTCGCGCCAACAACGGGGCTTCAGCTTGATTGAGGTGCTGGTGGGGCTGGTGATTGGTCTGTTGGCCGTCGCCGCCACGGTGCAAAGCCTGCACACTTTGCAACTGAGCCAAAGTGAGCAAGCCAAGGCCATGCAACTGGACGCTGACGCACGCCAAATTTTGCAGGCCGTGGCACAACAATTGCAAATGGCGGGCAAGCATGCGTTGCGCGCCTCGCCGCAAGGCACCGTGCGTTTGCAAGGCTTTTCCGGTGGCGCGCTGGGCATCAGTGGCGAGCAAGACTTGCTCGTGCGCTACGCCGTCAGTGCAGACGCCAGTCACACCGGTTGCCTCTGGCACACACCAACCAGCGTCGGCGACGTCAGCGAGAACACCTACAGCCTAGGAAGCGACCAAACCCTGCGCTGCAACAGCAACGGCAACACCCAGCCGCTGATCGACGGCGTGCGCCAATGGCGCTTGCAATTGGCTGTGGCGTCTGCCTCTGGCCTGCGTTGGCTCAGTCCGACTGAGACACAAACGCAAGGACTGCTGTCGTCCCATCAGATGTTTTCCAGTTTCTGGACCACCCATGGGTCCGATTCTATTCCTACTAAATCCCCTTCTTTTAAAGCGTTCAAATACTGGAGAAAAGGTTTTAGTATCGGCAAATCTTT
>JALRFN010000021.1 GCA_023268425.1 Burkholderiaceae bacterium
GTGTCATTCCGACGATCGCGCCGTTTCTGCTACCCCGTCTCTTGCAGCAATTGCGGACGACACATCCCGATTTCAAACTCTTTATTCGTGAGGATCTCAGTCAGCATTTAGTCGATGCCCTGCAGGCCGGTGAGCTCGATATTTTGATCAATAATGCAGGCATCATGGCTTGTCCATATGGCAAAACCGAAGATGGGTTCGAAACGCAGTTTGGCACAAACCATATCGGGCATTTTTATTTTACCAATTTAATGGTGCCATTTTTGATGCAGGCGGCGACTGGTGGGATTTGAAGACCGCGGTGGGTGGCGCCAAAATGCGCATGCGAGCCGACGCCGAATCAGGCGTCTTGGACCACGATTTTGACGACACACAAGCCCAGTGGACGGTGCCCGCTCGGGTGGTGCCCAATGGCACGGGTTGCGATGTGGTGATGACGTTTTTTCAGCCGCCCATGTTCAGCCAAGCCGTGTTTCAACGCCATGTGGCTTTGGTTGACGACGAGTTCGCACAACTCAAGACGCTGATGGAGACATGAACGCCGAGAGGGGTTCGTGAGTCGCTTTGATCAGTTGCTAAAGCGCAGCGAAAAGCCAGCAATCAGTGCCATCAGTAGACCGATCAGCACCACAGCGCCGAGGCGGTGAAGCCATGCATCTGCGCGATGAAAGTCTTCCCAGCGCTCTGCTTGCGCGAACGACAAGCGGCGAAAAACCAAGGCGCTGCAAACCACATTCGTCGCAATGGCGATGCTGCCTGCGCCGATCATGACATGGGCAGCGGTTGCGTTGATCGCGGTTGTTCCCCACATCAACACGCCGGTGATGAGGACCGCAACATAGGCCGGAATTTCAATCAGGGCATCAACCCGATGATGAATGCGGGCCATGTTAAGCCAATCTCGCTCAGTGCCGCGGGCCAGCACGCGTTCGAACCCGACTTCTGTCAATACGCAGCCCAACCAGATGGACGCAAACAGTGCATGGAGGATCAAAAGCATCGTGTTTACCTCGTTTCATGGACGGTGCACCACTGTGTTGGCGATCTGTTTGCAACAGCTGTCTTCAGCCCTGGTAGACCTTGGCCAGCAGCTCCAGCAGCATCGCGTTTTCGGCGGGGCTGAGGCGGCTTTGCCAGTGGGCGTACATGCCTTTGGCCGCTTGGTCGGCTTCGCGAATGAGTTGCGTGCCCGCATGGGTCAGGCGCACGTGTTGTGAGCGGCCATCGTTGGGGTTGCGTTCGCGCAGGATGAGGCCTCGGTCTTGCAAGCGATCCAGCAACATGGTGAGGTTGGGTGCGGTCAGCGACAGCACCTTGGCCAACTGTTTGGGCGACAAGGCTTCGTTGGCCAGCAGCAGCATCAACAGCGAATATTCGACTTTGCGCAATTGGTGGGGATGGCCCACGCAAGCGTTGAAAGCATCTGTCGTGACGACGCTGGCGCGCGCCAGGTGGTAGCCGAGCTGGGCATGCAGGTTGCCCAGCTGAAGTTCTGTCGTGTTTTTCTTGCGCGCAGCGTTCATGGCTGGATTAAAGCATGGGCACAGCGCGCTTGTCGCCTTGCAAGCGGGCGTGGTGCACGCTGGCTTGGTCCAACACCCAGTCGATGCCGTAGCGTGCGGATTGCAGCCATTGTTCGGCGCTGCGGCCGCCGGCCACGCTGGGCATGTCCAGCGTGGACAGGGCGATTTGCGTCCAACTCCAAGCGAACATCACATAGCCCGTGGCGTGCAAAAAATCATCGGCAATGTCAAAGGCGCGTTCTGGGTCTTGCGCGTTTTGTGCCACCAGCGCGTCGATGGCGGCTTGCCAAGTGCTCACTTGCGTGCGCAGGGCGTGCGCAAACGGGGTCAAGGACTCGTGGGCTTGTGCACGCTCGGCGGTGACCAACAGCCGCGCCGCCAGGTCGCGCGCGTGCGCCCCGCCGTCGGCTAACAGCTTGCGTTGCACCAAGTCGATGGCCTGGATTTCGTTGGTGCCCTCGTAAATCATGGCGATGCGCGAGTCGCGCACGGTTTGCTCAATGCCGTACTCGCGCACAAAGCCGTAGCCGCCCCAGACTTGCAGCGCTTCGTCCGCGGCGTAGTGGCCCATGTCGGTCAAGAAGGCTTTGGCCACCGGGGTCAGCAAAGCGACGTCACCCAAGGCGCGGGCACGCGCTTCGGCGTCGTGGTGGTGATGGGCTTCGTCCAAACGCACGCCCAGCCAGTAGCTGAACACACGCGCGGCGTCGGTGCGCGCACGCAGGCTCCACAAGATGCGGCGCATCGCCGGGTGCCAGGCAATGGGGTCAGCCGGGGCTTTGGGCGCGTCAGCCGGACGGGCGGGCGAGCGCATTTGTACGCGCTCCATGGCATAGGCCCAGGCGCCTTGCGTGGCGGCCTCCAGGTGGCCGACGCCTTGCATGGCGACGTGCAGGCGCGCGGCGTTCATCATCAAGAACATCGCGCGCAAGCCCTGGTGGGGTTGACCAACGATCCAGCCCTGTGCGCCTTCCATGCGCATCTGGCAGGTGGCGCTGCCGTGGATGCCCATTTTGTGTTCGATGCCGTCGGCGTAGATGTGGTTGCGGCTGCCATCGGGCATGAACTTGGGCACCAGCGCCAGCGAAATGCCTTTGGTGCCAGCAGGCGCATCTGGCAAGCGGAACAAGACCAACTGCACGATGTTGTCGGTCATGTCTTGGTCGCCACCCGAGATGAAAATTTTGTTGCCCGTGATGCGCACGGGCACCCCATTGGCGGCTTCAGCGCCATCGACCGTTTCGCCGCGTGTGCGCACCAGCCCCAAGTCGCTGCCCGCTTGAGGCTCGGTCAAGCCCATGGTGGCCAGCCACTCGCCGCTGACCAATTTGTCCAGATAAAGCGCTTTGAGCGCGTCGGTGCCGTGGGCGGCAAGGGTTTCGTAAGCGCCGTGCAGCAAGCCGGGGTACATGGTCCAGCCGTGGTTGGCTGCAGCCAACATTTCAAACAAAGCGGCGTTGAGCAAATTGGGCAAACCTTGACCGCCGTGCTCCGCGCTGCAGGCCAAGGCGCCCCAGCCGTTTTGCACCCAAGCCTGGTAGGCGTCGCGGTAGCCGTCGGGCGTCTTCACGCCTTCTGGGCTCCAGGTGCAGCCTTGTTCGTCGCCGCTGGCGTTGATGGGCGCGAGCACCTCGCTGGCGAAAATGCCTGCTTGTTCGAGCACCGCATCTGCCGTGTCGGCGTCGAGCTCGGCAAAGTCGGGACACTGGGCCCAGGATTGGTCGGCCTGCACGACATGGCGCAAGATGAAGGACATGTCAGCCAAGGGGGCTTGGTAACTCATGGCAATCTCCGTGGGGGGCTTGGGCGGGTGTGCTCAGCTGCACAAGGCCTTGAAATCTTCGGGCACCTCGATGGCTTGGATGCGGTCGGGGTCATCGGGGTGGCGCTGGCAAAACGCGCGTGTCTCCAAGCCTTCACACAGCACGGTGTCACCGCGCTGCACGACGTGTTTTTGCACAAAGGTTTTGCGGTTCCACTGATCGATGCTGGTGTACACCGTCAGCGTTTCACCGTAGGTGGCGGGGCGTAAAAACTTGGTGTGGATTTCCAACAGTGGCGTGCCGATGATGCCGCGCGTTTTGGTCGTTTCACGCCACGGCGGAATGCCGCATTGCATGAAAAAGTGCAGGGACGAGGCATCCATCCACTTGCTGAAATTGGGGAAAAACACGATGCCTGCTGGATCGCAATCGCCAAACATCACGTTGACGCTGTAGGTCACTGTTTTGCTCATCACACACTCAAACCATCAAAGAGAACCCGCGAGGCGGGTTCAAGGGGTGGTCCAACAACAACACGCCGGGCCGTCCCAAGTGTTTTTGGCCCCTTGAGGGGGAGAACCCGCGAGGCGGGTTCAAGGGGTGGTCCAGCAACAACACGCCG
This sequence comes from Burkholderiaceae bacterium, assembly GCA_023268425.1. Classification (GTDB taxonomy): domain Bacteria; phylum Pseudomonadota; class Gammaproteobacteria; order Burkholderiales; family Burkholderiaceae_C; genus RS62. The sequence continues at coordinate 3,909 of JALRFN010000021.1, forward strand.
GGCCGTCCCAAGTGTTTTTGGCCCCTTGAGGGGGAGAGCCCGCGAAGTGGGTTCAAGGGGTGGTCCCATCCTCACCGGGGTGCCATGCGCAAGGCACCGTCGATGCGAATCACTTCGCCGTTCATGTGTCCGTTGCTGATGATGTGCGTGGCCAGTTGGGCAAATTCTTCGGGCTTGCCCAGGCGCTTGGGGAAAGGGATGCCTGCGGCCAGTGACTCTTGCACGGGCTCGGGCAGTTGCTTGAGCAACGGGGTGGCGAAGATGCCGGGGGCGATGGTGCAGACCCGGATGCCATGTTGCGCCAGGTCGCGCGCCATGGGCAGCGTCATGCCCGCTACGCCAGCTTTCGACGCGCTGTAGGCCTGCTGGCCCACTTGGCCGTCAAAGGCGGCCACGGACGCGGTGAAGACCATGGCGCCGCGCTCTCCGTCTTCCAAGGGGGCGAGTTTGGCACAAGCGGCAGCAAACAAGCGCGCGGCGTTGTAAGTGCCAATCAGGTTGACGTTGATGACTTTGGCAAAGGCGTCTAAAGACGCGGCATTGCCTTCTTTGTCGATGACGCGCTTGGCGGTGCCAATGCCCGCGATTTGCATCAAGATGCGCGCCGGGCCGTGCGCTGCGGCGGCCGTCTCGATGGCTGCAGCCATGCTGTCGGCGTTGGACACATCACACTGCACCGCGACGCCACCGATGTCGGCAGCGACGCGTTGGGCGTTGTCCAGGTTGAGGTCGAGCACGGCGACTTTGGCACCCAAACGGGCGAGTTCGCGTGCGGTGGCTTCACCGAGACCAGAGCCACCACCGGTGACCAATGCAGCTTGTCCTTGAATGTCCATGATGTGTTTCCTTTGCTCAAGTGGTGCTGAAGCCACGGGGTGTTTAGTTTTGTTGCGCGGCCTTGGCCTTGTCTGCTGAGCCTTCCAACCCAGCCAACAGTGCTTGGCTGTTGCCCGGAATGACCATGGAAAACGCGCTGTCGACGCTGGTGTAGTCGTAGTAGCCCATGCGCGCGATCGGGCGAATTTTCAGCACGTCAATCAGCCCTTCGGCAGTCAGGGCCGCATCGTCGATGTGCACAGCCACGACGCGACCAAATACCACGTCAGCGGTGCCCATGGTGGAACCACCAGGGAAGCGCAGGGTGTTGAGGTATTGGCACTCAAACTGAATGGGTGAGCCTTTGACGCGTGCGGGTTTGACCAAGCGGCTGGGCAATTTATCCAAGCCCGCATGGGCAAATTCGTCCACACCGTGCGGCAGCTCTTGTGCGGTCAGGTTGACGGCCTCACGCAAGTCGTAAGTGGCCATGTTCCACACGAATTCACCCGTTTCTTCCGCGTTGACCACCGAGTCTTTGCGTTGACCGCCGGTGTCTTGGTTGGCGCTGAACATCACGATGGGGGGATCGAAGGTGACGTTTTGGAATTGGCTGTAGGGTGCCAAATTGTGTTGGCCGTCGCGACTGATGGTGGAGATCCAACCAATCGGGCGCGGAATCACGCACGACTTGAATGGGTCGTGTGGCAGGCCGTGCGGGGTTTTGCCGGGTTCGTAGTACATCGCTGGCTCAGGCCCGTTTAAGCAGGTTTGATGATGTGGTGCAAACGGTCTTCATGCAAAGCCGCCACGGTGTCAGCGCGGTGTGCCAACACCGCGCGCTGGTTGATCGAACCTTTGTCGGTGACTTCACCTTTGTCCAGCGATGGCGGTTCAGCCAGCAAACACATGCGTGCGATGCGGTTGGCGCTGCCGGTGGCGCTGCGCGCCAATTCGTCGACCACCGTTTGAAAATGTGCGAGCACGGCAGGGTTGCTCAGCACGTCAGCCATGGCCGCGTCATCGCCGAGCTGGCTGAGTTCACGCACTTTGGGCGTGGTGAACACCATGGCGCCCACCTCTTTCATGTTCAGGCCCGTGAGCACGGCGTCTTGGATGTAGGGCGCACCCGCTGCGATGATCTTGCCGCGCAAAGGGCCGACGCTGACGAAGGTGCCGGTGGCCAGTTTGAAGTCTTCGGCGATGCGGCCATCAAACTTCAGACCCAGATGCACATCGGTTTCGTCAATCCACTTGACGGCATCGCCCGTTTTGAAAAAGCCCTCTTCGTCAAAGGCTTCGGCCGTCTCTTGCGGCGCGCGCCAGTAGCCCGGCGTGATGTTCGGTCCCTTGTAGCGCACTTCGGTCTTGCCGTCGACGTCGATGAGTTTGAGCTCCAGGCCCGGTGTGGGGACACCCAAGTCGCCAGCGCTTACGTTGGGGCTGGTGACGAAGATGCCAAAGGGGCTGGACTCGGTCATGCCCAGGCCGGTGCCCATGACGATGCGCTCGCCCAATTCGGCCTCTTCGCTTTCGAACAAGCTGTCCCACACCGGCTGCGGCAGGGCCGCACCGGCGTAGAAAAACATGCGCACCTTGGCCAGCAAGCTCTTGCGCAGTTGCAAGTCGGTTTTCATGGCGTTGGCGATGGCTTCAAAACCCGTGGGCACGTTGAAGTACACCGTTGGCGAGAGTTCGCGCAGGTTGCGCAAGGTCTCACCAATCAAGGCGGGTGTGGGCTTGCCGTCGTCGATGTAGAGCGTGCCGCCGTGGAACACGGTCATGTTGAAGTTGTGGTTACCACCAAAGGTGTGGTTCCAAGGCAGCCAGTCGACCAAGGTCAGCTTCTCTTCGGCCAAGACCGGCATGGACATGGCCATTTGGACTTGGTTGGCGCACAGCATGCGCTGGGTGTTGATCACCGCCTTGGGCATTTTGGTCGAGCCGCTGGTGAACAAGAACTTGGCGATGGTGTCCGGCCCCACTGCGGCCATGGCTGCATCGACGGCAGGCGTCACAGGGGTTGAGGCCAAACGCTCAAAGCTGATGCTGGCTCGGTCGTTGAGTTGGCCTTGGGCCAAGACCACGGTGACGTCAGCGCCGACGGCGGCGGCGATGGCTTTCGCGTAGCGGTCGTCCTGCGCAAACACCAGGCCGGGTGTGACGGTGTTCAAGACGTGTTTGAGTTTGGCATGGTCTTGACTGACCAGCGAGTACGGCGGCGAGGCCGGGGTGTAGGGCACACCGGCCACGTAGCAACCCAAAGCCATCATCGCGTGTTCCAAGCTGTTTTCGCTCAAGATGGCGACCGGGCGCTCGGCGTTCAAACCCCGATCAATCAAGGCTTGCGCAATGCTGCGCGCGCGCGACCAGGCCTCGCCCCAAGTGACATGCTGCCAATCGCCCAAGCTGCCGTCGGCTTGTTTGACGCGGCGCGCCATGAAGGTCTGCTCGGGTTGTTGTTCTGCCCAATGTTGCAGTCGATCGCTGAGGCGCTCGGGATAGTCGCCCAAGACGTTTTCAGCCATCAGATAGTGGGTGCCTGGGACACCGTCGCGCACCTTGACGCGGGTGACACCGAATTTCAAATCACGGTAGGTGGGCTGGCTCATGTTGGTCTCCTCTCGCGCTGGCGGGTCAGTCGGCTTTTTGGACTTTGGCCGCCTTGCCTTCCAAGAAAGCACGCACGCGGGCTTTGGCTTCGGGCGCGGATTGGGCGATCGAGGCCATCAAGGCTTCGGTCATCAAGCCATGGTCTGCGGGTTGCTCGGCGATGCGGGGCAAGACGTGGGTCAGCGCGAAGTTGGTCATGCGTGCATTGGTGGCGATGCGTTCCGCCAATTCCAGCGCCTTGTTCAGGGCTTGGCCTTCTTCGACCAGGTATTGCGCGAAGCCCACCCGTTCGCCGTCGACGGCGTTGTAAACGCGGCCGGTCAACATCATGTCCGTCATGCGCGCGGCGCCCACCAGCTTGGGCACACGCACCGCGCCGCCTCCGCCCACGAAAATGCCACGTGTGCCCTCGGGCAGCGCGTAAAAAGTGGACGCATCCGCCACACGGATGTGACAGGCCGAGGCCAGCTCCAAGCCGCCGCCGACCACTGCGCCGTGTAAGGCCGCGATCACCGGGACCGGGCCGGCTTCGACCGCGTCCAAAGCCACGTGCCAGCTGCGCGAGTGGAAGACGCCTTCGGCGGCGTCGCGTTCTTTGAGTTCAGACAAGTCCAGACCCGCGCAGAAGTGATCGCCTTGACCGTGCACCACGGCGGCTTTGGTTTCAGCCGGCAGGTTTTGGAACACATTGCGCAGCGCCTCGATCAGGCTGTCGCTCAAGGCATTGCGCTTTTGCGGGCGGCACAGTTGAATCAAGGCGACGTTGCCGCGCATCTCCAGGCTGACGCCGGCTTGTGCGGCCAATTCGATGATGGTGTTTGCTGCAGAGCTCATGTGGTGTCCTGGGTCAATAAAGTTCAGAGAATGAATTAAATCATAGGGCATTCCCTGCTTGACGTGACTGGTGATAACCCTATAAAGTCTTTCTTTATTGAACAAACTTTTTGTTTGCGTCGCCGTTTTTTAGATGACCGAGAGCCCACCATGAACGTCAATGATTTGATTGCCATCGACATCCACACCCACGCCGAAGTGTCGTGCTGGAACCCTTTTGACAACTACGGCGAAGAGTACGACCGCGCTGCGGACAAGTATTTCGGCTCAGACCGCCGCCCCACGATTGCCGAGACGGTCGCTTATTACCGCGAGCGCAAAATCGGTTTGGTGATGTTCACGGTGGACAGCGAGTCGCAAATGGGCCGCCGCCGCATCCCCAACGAAGAGATTTGCGAAGCCGCTGCAGCCAACAGCGACATGATGATTGCCTTTGCCTCCATCGACCCGCACAAAGGCAAGATGGGCGCGCGCGAAGCCCGCCGCTTGATCGAAGAAAACGGTGTCAAAGGCTTCAAGTTTCACCCCACCGTGCAGGGCTTCTTGCCATACGACCGCATGGCTTGGCCGATTTATGACGTGATCAACGAGTACAAGCTGCCGGCGATTTTCCACAGCGGCCACTCGGGCATTGGCTCCGGCATGCGTTGTGGCGGCGGCTTGCGCGTGCAAAACAGCAACCCCATGTTGTTGGAAGATGTGGCCATGAACTGGCCCGACATGCAGGTGGTCATTGCGCACCCCAGTTGGCCCTGGCAGGACGAGGCCTTGAGCCTGGCGTTGCACAAGCCCAATGTCTGGATCGACTTGTCGGGCTGGAGCCCCAAGTACTTCCCCCAACAGTTGGTGCAATACGCCAACACCTTGTTGAAAGACCGCATGCTCTTTGGTTCTGACTACCCGCTGATCACGCCTGAGCGCTGGATGTCGGACTTTGATGAAGCCGGCTTCAAAGACAAGGTCAAACCGCTGATCCTGAAAGAAAACGCCATGCGCCTGTTGGGTTTGGGTGGCAAATAAACCCGTCTTCAAACACACCATCCGCTTGCGCCGTGCAAAAAGCCCGCTCCGGCGGGCTGTTTTGTAACGCTGTGTAAGCCCCCCTTCCGGCGTGCATTTCGCGCCCCACAATGCTTCGCTGTGCCAGGGTTGAAGACCAAAGAGTCCATGCCCTGCGCACGCTCAAGGAGGTGTTGGTGTGAGGCTCACGGTATTGGGCTGTTGTGGCGGCATTGGTGGTGGCCGCGAGACCACGGCGTTTTTGTTGAACGATCGCGTGTTGATTGACGCGGGTACGGGCGTTTCGCGCTTGACGTCCGCACAGATGCAAGACATCGAGCATGTGCTGTTGACCCACGCGCACATGGACCACATCGCAGCACTGCCGATGTTGGTTGACGCGCGCCATGATCCCTACGTGAATGGGCAGGCCGCGCCCGTGGCGGTGCACGCCTGCGAGGCGACCTTGGAGACCTTGCAAACGCACATCTTCAACTGGATGGTCTGGCCAGACTTTTCGCGTTTGCCCCACGTGCAAGCGCCGGTCTTGCGTTGGCAAGGCTTACGCGTCGGCCAGCATGTCCATTTGTGCGACTTGAACATCGAAGTGGTGGGGGTGAACCATCCGCCCGATGGGGTTGGCTTCATCGTCAGCGCTGATGATGCGGTGGTGGCGTTTTCGGGCGACACCACCAGCAACAGCCATTTGTGGGCGCGACTGAACGCGCGTGATCGGCTGGACTATTTGGTGGTGGAGTGTGCGTTTCCCGATGCTTCCGAGGCATTGGCGCGCGCTTCCCATCACTATTGCCCGCGTTTGTTGGCGCAAGACCTGAGGCAATTGCGCCACCGACCACGCTTGGGACTGACCCATTTCAAGCCCCAATACGCCGAAACCATACGCCAGGAGTGTGCGCAGTGGCTGCCCGATTGGCGCTGGGAAGTGCTGCAACCCGGGCAAGTCATGGACTTTGAGCCCCGTCAAAGCGAGCTTTTGGTTGCATAAATGCAAATTTGCTGAGTTTTCCCGTTGTGCGCGCAAGTTGTTGATGGCATGATGCATTCGCCTTTTTTACCTCATGGAGTAGTTGCATGAACAAGTCTGAGCTGATCGAAGCATTGGCAGCCAAAACCGACACCAGCAAAGCCGCTGCCGGCCGCTCGTTGGATGCGTTGTTGGAAATCATCACCACGTCAGTGGCGAAGAAAAAAGACGTGGCCCTGATTGGCTTTGGTACGTTCAAAGCCGTCAAGCGCGCTGCGCGCAAGGGCAAGAACCCCAAGACCGGCGAGCCGCTGAAAATTGCTGCCACCACGGTGCCGCGTTTCACGCCTGGTGCCAGCTTCAAAAACGCCGTGGCTCCCAAGAAAAAGAAGTGATCTTTTCTTGAACAACAAAAAAGCGCCCGAGGGCGCTTTTTTGTTGTCTGCGATGCACGCGAAGCTGGGCCAGGCAAATGCCTCGCCGAGATCCAGCCTCACTTGGACACGGGCATCGCAAATTCCGCGCCTTTGGCCGTTGACTCGGGCCAGCGTTGCATGACGCTCTTTTGCTTGGTGTAGAAGCGCACGCCTTCTTCGCCATAGGCGTGCATGTCACCAAACAGGCTGGACTTCCAGCCGCCAAAGCCGTGCCAGGCCATGGGCACAGGAATGGGCACGTTGATGCCGACCATGCCCACTTGAATGCGGCGCGCAAACTCGCGTGCCGTGTGGCCATCGCGGGTATAGCAAGCGACACCGTTGCCAAACTCGTGGGCGTTGATCAACTCCACCGCTTCACCAAACGAGGCCACGCGCATGCACGACAACACCGGACCAAACACCTCGTTCTTGTAAATCGACATCTCCGGCGTGACGTGATCAAACACCGTCGCACCCAACCAAAAGCCTTGCTCGCAACCCGCGCCTGCTTGTTTGCCATCAAAGCCACGGCCATCGAGCAACAACTGGGCACCCTCTGCAACACCCGCAGCAATGCAATTGCTGATGCGCTCATGTGCGGCGCCCGTGACGATGGGGCCCATCTCGGCTTGCAGATTCATGCCGTCCAAGACCTTCAACGCTTTGGCGCGCTCAAGCAGCTTGGGCATGACCTGCTCGGCGATGTCGTTGCCCACAAAAGTCGCGACAGAAACGGCCATGCAACGCTCACCCGCCGAGCCAAAGGCTGCCCCCATCAAGGCGTCGACGACTTGGTCGACATCGGCATCGGGCATGACCACCATGTGGTTTTTGGCACCTCCCAAGGCCTGCACGCGCTTGCCGTGGTGGGCGCCGGTTTCGTAGATGTAGTTGGCAATCGGCGTGGAGCCCACAAAGCTAATGGCTTTGACATCGGGGTGATCAAGCAGCGCGTCCACGGCTTCTTTGTCGCCTTGCACCACGTTAAAGTAGCAGAAAGCGAGAGAACATGGGTAAAACAGCAGTAGTAT
>JALRFN010000030.1 GCA_023268425.1 Burkholderiaceae bacterium
CAGCCGCGCGGCTGAGGCCACGGTCGTGGGCGCGCGCCAACGAACACACCGTGGAGTCTTTGATGACGTTGGCAATCGCTTGAACACACTCAAAGTCACCGTTGGAGCTGGCGGCAAAACCGGCCTCGATGACGTCCACCTTCAAACGCTCCAACTGCTTGGCAATGCGCAGCTTTTCGTCTTTGGTCATGGACGCGCCGGGTGACTGCTCGCCGTCGCGCAAGGTGGTATCAAAAATAATGAGTTGATCGCTCATGTTTCACTCCTGTTTGCCTTGTGGGCGTTGGTCCCGCAGCCCCAATGTAAAACGGCCCGCTGCGAGATGCATACGGGCCGTGTCTGGGAAAAACGATTGCGCGCTAGTCCGCCTGCCCGTGAAGGACGTTTAGTAGGACTAGGGCGAAGACGCATTTCATAGCGACGCAATGTAGCACAAGTTCAGGGGCTCGCTGCCGTGGAGTGACACCCAGGCAACATCAATCGTGCAGGCCTCGTTCGTCGGGTTCATCGGTGCTCATGCTGATGACGCTGGTGGGCTGACCTTTGAACTTGCGCCACAAGTACAGGGCATATCCCGATAAGCCATAGACCACGAATAACGCGAACAACACTGTGGGCGGATGGATGTTGATGACCGCAATCCCAAGCGCAATCGCGACGATGACCGCAAACGGCACGCTCTTTTTCAGGTGAAATTCTTTGAAACTGTAGAACGGCACGTTGGTCGCCATGGTCAGGCCCGCATACAACACGACAGCAAACATCAACCACGACACTTGTGCGCCCGTGACGCCCGCATCGTCCAGCAACCAAACACAACCGGCCACCAATGCCGCCGCCGCAGGCGAAGGCAGGCCTTGGAAGTAGCGTTTATCGACCACAGCCACGTTGACGTTGAAGCGCGCCAGGCGCAAAGCTGCACACGCCACATAAACGAAAGCAGCCACCCATCCCCAGCGCCCCAAACCACGCAGCGCCCACTCGTAGGTGAACAGCGCAGGCGCCACCCCGAACGAGACCATGTCCGAGAGCGAATCCATTTGCTCACCAAAGGCGCTTTGGGTGTTGGTCAAACGCGCCACGCGCCCATCCATGCCGTCCAGAAACATCGCAGCAAAAATACCGATGGCCGCTAAATCGAAACGCCCACCCATGGACATCACGATGGCGTAAAAACCGCCAAACATGGCCGCCAGAGTGATCAAGTTGGGCAAGACGTAAATGCCTTTTTGGCGAAGCGGCGCGAGGCCTTCGCCTTTGGGCGTATCTTCATTATTCATGCGATTTTGGGGGGCGCGGAGCACCCTTATTGGTGAAGGCGAGAGTGTACGCCCGGGGGCTAAAACCACTCAAGCAAAGAGCCGCACAGAGGCGGCTCTTAGTCCCCGACAAGCTGTGCCGAGGTCGAACGCAGGTGGCCAACGGCCACCGGCGATCAGTTCTTGCTCTTGTCGACCAATTTGTTCTTGGCGATCCAAGGCATCATGGCGCGCAGTTGCTCACCCACTTGCTCGATCGGGTGCTCGGCCAACAGGCGACGACGACCCGTCATGCTCGGGTAGTTGGTCTTGCCTTCCAAGATGAACATCTTGGCGTACTCACCAGTCTGGATACGCTTCAGTGCGTTGCGCATTGCTTCGCGGCTGGACTCGTTCACCACCTCAGGGCCGGTCACGTACTCACCGTACTCGGCGTTATTCGAGATGGAGTAGTTCATGTTGGCAATGCCGCCTTCGTACATCAAGTCAACGATCAACTTGAGTTCATGCAAGCACTCGAAGTAGGCCATCTCGGGCGCGTAACC
>JALRFN010000081.1 GCA_023268425.1 Burkholderiaceae bacterium
ATGAGGCCATTGCCCAAGAGACTGGCGCCAGCGTGGCTGATGTGATTGTGTTGGGCGGCAGCGTGGGCATTGAGCAAGCCGCACAAGCTGCAGGGGTGAATGTCCAAGTGCCCTTTGCACCGGGTCGCGGTGACGCCAGCGCGCAGCAAACCGATGCCGAGTCCTTCGAGGTCTTGGAGCCTGTGGCTGACGGTTTTCGCAACTGGCAAAAACAACACTACGCCGTTCAGCCCGAGGAGCTCTTGCTCGACCGTGCCCAGCTGCTTGGCTTGACGGCCTTGGAGATGACGGTCTTAGTGGGTGGCTTGCGGGTTTTGGGTGCCAACCACGGCGGCAGCGCGCACGGCGTGTTCACCGATCGAGTGGGCGTGTTGAGCAACGACTTTTTCGCGCACTTGACCGACATGGCCTATCGCTGGGAACCCACGGGCCGCAACAGCTATGCCATCGTTGACCGGGCCTCGGGTCAAACCCGTTGGACCGCCACCCGCGTGGACTTGGTGTTTGGCTCGAACTCGGTGCTGCGCGCTTACGCCGAGTGGTATGCGCAAGACGACAACCGCGAGCGCTTTGTGCACGACTTCGTGGCGGCATGGGTCAAGGTCATGAACGCCGATCGCTTCGACTTGTTGCGCTGATCGACGAGCGAGGCCTCACCCCATGAGCGGGCACCGTTGCAGCGACGGCGGTGCCCGCGCCATGCTGGTCGGCCATGCCCACCTGGGAGGTGCTTGCACGCTGCCTTGGTTATGATTTATCGCATGACCTTGGCCCGACGCGCCCACACCACAGCCACCCGCTTGGGGGTGGGGGCGTTGGCGCTCATCTTGGTCTTGATGCACAGCCTGAGCCTGTTGCACGCTTGGCAGCACGGCCCGGAACAGGTGGCTGCGGTGAAGCCCTTTGCCGCGCCCCTGAGCTTGGTCCCGGGTCTTGACCAAGCCGACCACGTCCACGGTGGGCACGACCATGCCGCGCACCACGACGCCTGGGGGCACCCTCCGGGCGATGTGAGTTGTCAAGTGTGGCTGGCCTTGGGCCATGGCTCAGACCACGTGGCCGCCCAGTTTGATTGGCCGGCGCCCGAGCCCGGCGAAGCGCCCAATGGGCCTGCATGGCTTGCCTCTGATGCGTCGGCGTCGGCTTGGGCTTGGGCGCGTGCGCCCCCACATTTCCTCTGAATCTGGGCGTCGAGCGATGCCGATTGGATCGCCGTTCAGCGCTCGTCCAGCCTTGGGCGCTGCGCGGATGGACCGAGTAGACGCCTGCGCGATGGCGCAGGGCATGCAGGAGGAAACCACGATGTGGATGAAGACGATGCCGCGGCGCTTGTTGTGCGCCAGCGGCTTGATGGTGCTGGGCCTGAGCCCAGTGGGGGCGGCCGAGCGACACGAGCACGGCCATGCCGATGTGGAAATGGTGCTGGAGGCTCAGACCCTGCACATGCATTGGCGTGTGCCGACCGAGTCCTTCATGGGCTTTGGGCATGCGCCGGTGACTGAGCAGGAGCAAGCGACTTGGCGGCGCAGCGCACATGACTTGCGAGATGCCGCCCAGTGGATCAAGCCCGAGGCCCAAGCGCAGTGCCGGGTGACGCAGGTGGCCCTTGACCTGCCCTACGCGCAGCGGCGCACCGAGGCCGATGGGTCGCACGGCCAAGGAGCGGGACACGACCACGACAAGGGCCATGACCACGACAAAGGCCACGACCACGACAAAGGCCATGGCTCGGAGGTGCACAGCGACATCGAATGGTCAATCGTTTGGACCTGTGCGCAAGCGGCCCGGCTGAGCGCAGTCGATTTTGATGTGTTCAAGCGTTGGCCGCGTTTGCATGTGATTCACGTGCAAATGGTGGGCCCCGAGGGCCAAAGCAGCGCCACCGTGACGCCTGAGCAGCGTCGCATGCGTTGGTGATGGCATGAACGAAGTCCTGCGCATGGAAGGGGTGCGGCACGCGTGGTCGACCGCTGGGCCGGCCTTGTGTGTGCCGCATTGGCGGCTGCCCTTGGGCCAAAGCATTTGGCTCAGTGGGCCCAGTGGCACGGGCAAGAGCACGCTCTTGCAATTGATCGCTGGGGTGTTGGTGCCGCAGCAAGGCCAAGTCTGGGTGGCCGGCGCCGCCTTGCATGACAGCACGGCGCGTCAACGCGACGCGCTGCGCAAGCGGCACGTGGGCTGGATCGCCCAGCAGTTCAATTTGCTGCCCTACCTCAGTGCGCAGGACAACGCCTGGCTGCCAGCGCGCTTGGGCGCCGGCCATTCCCATGACCCGGTCCAACTTCAACAGCGCTGGGCGCAGTTGACACAGGCCTTTGACATGGACGCCGACACGCTGGCGCGCCCCGCGCGCACGCTGTCGGTCGGGCAGCAACAGCGGGTCGCGGCGATGCGCGCCTTGCTGACCCAGCCTGAGCTGATCTTGGCGGATGAGCCCACTTCAGCCTTGGACGGCGCCAATGCCCAAGCCTTAATGCGCACGCTGAGTGAGCAAGCGCAGGCCTTGGGCAGCACGGTGATCGTGGCCAGCCACGAGGATTGGGTGGGCGCTTACTTGGCCCAACGCGCCGTGATTCGGCGCGATGCTGAGGGCAACAGCATCTTGGAGGTGAGCCCATGATTTGGTGGCGATTGGCGGCGGCCAGCGCGTGGTCGAGGCGCTGGCCCATGGCCTTGGTGGTGGCGGGCTTGGCGCTGGCCTGTGCCTTGGTGTGGTCGATGGCGCAGTTGCGCCAGGACGCGAGAGACAGCTTTTCCTCGGCCATTTCCGGCGTGGATTTGATCGTCGGCGCGCAAGGTGGCGAGAGCGACTTGTTGCTCTACACCGTGTTTCATCGCGGGCGGGCAAGCAAAAACATACCGACCGAAAGCTTGGCGGCGGTGCGCGCCTTGCCCCAAGTGGCTTGGGCGCTGCCCATCCAGATGGGCGACACCTACGCGGGCCACCCCGTGGTGGCCACCGAGCGGGCTTGGTTTGAGCGCGTGCGCTTGGCCGGCCAGCCCATGCGCATGGCCAGTGGTCGGGCTTTCGAGAACGACCGTGAGGTGGTCTTGGGCGCCTGGGTGGCTGAACAACAAGGCTTGCGCCTGGGCGCGCGCGTGGCTTTGACGCATGGCGAACACCGAGGTGCACTGGCCCAAGTGCACGATGACCACCTGTTCGAGGTGGTGGGCGTTTTGGCGCCCACGGGCACGCCGGTGGACAACACCTTGGTCGTGAGCACGGGCGCCTTTCAATTGCTGCATGAGTCGCCCGCTTTGGGTTTGTCGGCGTCCAGCGCGCTCTATGTGCCCAAGCAGGCGCCCAGTTACACGGCCTTGCTGGTCGGCTTGGAGCGCCGCAGTGCGGTGTTCTCGGCGCGCCGTGACATCGAAGGCCTGAGCGGCTTGAACTTGATGGCGCTCATGCCCGGCGTGGTCTTGAGTGAGCTTTGGCGCTCCATGGCCGTGGTGGATGGGGCTTTGCGGGCCATGGCTTGGTTGGTGGTCTTGGCCACGGCTTTGAGTCTGAGCGCGACCTTGATGATGTCTCTGGAGGCCAGGCGTCGCGAAATGGCGGTGCTGCGCGCCGTGGGCGCGTCGCCTTGGGGCATCGCGGGCTTGTTGGTGTTGGAGGCGATGGCCGTGTTCGCCTTGGCCTTGTTGTTGGGCGCCTTGTTGACGCTGCTGGGCTCATGGGCCTTGGCCGATGTGCTGCGCAACTTGGCCGGCATTCAAGTGCAATGGCGCTGGCCGACGACAGAAACTTGGCTGAGCTTGTTGGCGCTGGGGGGCATGGCTTTGCTCAGTTCCGGTGTGCCCGCTTGGCGCGCGTTGCGCTTGTCTTTGAGCGACGGCCTGAACCCGCCGCACGCATGAACAAAGGAGGTGATGCATGAACCGACGACAAAGTTTGACCCTCGCGCTGGCGCTGTGGGGGAGTTCGCTGAAGCTCAAGGCCGAGCCGGCCTATCAAGACATCACCTGGGATCAGTTGGTGCCCAAGGGCTGGTCACCCAGCAAGTCTTTGCAACTGTTGGGGCAAAAGGTCATGCCCTTTGGTGACGCGTCGCCGGCGGCGCAGTCTTACTTGAAAAAGCTGCGCGAGGAGTGGGACCGCGCACCAGCGAACGTGGCTTGGAACGACCAAGCCGTGCGCATTCCCGGCTTTGTTGTGCCCTTGGACGTCAACGCCCAAAGTCTGCAAGAGTTTTTGCTGGTGCCGTATTTCGGCGCGTGCATCCACACGCCGCCGCCGCCAGCCAATCAAATCATCCACGTGAGCTTGGCCGAGCCCACCGCTTTGGATTCCATGGCCACGGTGTGGGCCATGGGGCGGCTCAAAACCGAGCACAACCGCTACGGCGAGACTGTGGCGGGCTATCAACTGCGGCAAGCGCGGGTCGAGCCTTACACCGATTGAGGGCGGCTCAGGCGGCTTGGGCGCTGTTGGCCGCGGGCAGCACCGTCATCGGCGCTTCGCGCAAGCGCAGGCCCACGGCTTGGCCCAGCGCGTGGCTGCTGTTGAGCGGCGCATGGGCGATCAAGCTTTGGCCATCGCTCAGGCGCAGCGTCAGCACTTGATGGTGGCCGCGAAAGACCTGCTGCACCAACTCGGCTCGGTGAGGTGATTGCGCGTCAATCAGCACATCGTCGGCGCGCAACAAGACTTGGCAGGCTTGGCCCACTGGGTGCTCGTCGGGCGTTTGAACCTCGCCCAAGGCCGTGCTGACCCGCCCCTGGCCCAAGCCGCTCGCTTGCAGCCAGGCGCTGCGGCCGGTGAACTCAGCCACAAAAACGCTGCGGGGTCGTTGGTAGAGCGTGCGCGGTTCATCCCATTGCAGCAAGCGCCCACCGGCCATGACGCCAACGCGGTCGCCCAGCGCAAAGGCTTCGTCGAGGTCGTGTGTGACGATCAGCACCGTCGTACCAGCGGCTTTGAGCAAGTCGCGCAACTCGATGCTCAAGGATTCGCGCAGGCTGCGGTCGAGGTTGGAAAACGGCTCGTCCATCAACAGCAGTTCGGGCTGCGGCGCCAATGCGCGCGCCAAGGCCACGCGTTGTTGTTGGCCGCCCGAGAGTTGGTGCGGCATGCGTTGGGCGAAGTCCTCCAACTGCACCTGCGTCAAGACCTCTTGCACGCGCGCCCGTCGGGCCGAGGCGGACCAGTGGTTCAAACCAAAGCCCACGTTGTTGGCCACGCTCAGGTGGGGGAACAAGGCGTAGTCTTGAAACACCATGCCCAACCCCCGTTGACCTGGGGGCATGTGGTGTGCTGGTCCACTCAACAGAGTGTCGTGCAGCACAATGCGCCCTTGCGCGACCGACTCCAAGCCCGCGATGGCGCGGATCAACGTGGTTTTGCCACAGCCCGATGGGCCCATGAGAACACCAATATCCCCACGATTCAATGTGAAGCTGACCGCGTCAACGATCAAGGCCGAGCCCAGTCGCACGCTGACCTGTTCCAGGGTGAGTTGCATGGCGCTGGATTGTAGAGACGGCATGTCAACCATGCAGGGGCAGGCGGCATGAACCCCATGCGTGCGCTGTGGCCTTGGCTGTTGGTGGTCGTGTTAGGCGTCCCAGTCTGGTCGGTGTTGGCCAGTTGGTTGGGGGCAGGCGAGGCCGAGTGGGCGGTGTGGGCGCATTTGCGCGCCCACGTGTTGCCGGCCTATGCCTGGACCACAGCGGTCTTGTGCCTGGGCGTGGGCCTGGGGGTTTGGCTGCTGGGCGTTTGTTCTGCCGCCATGGTGGCGTGGTGGGATTTCCCTGGGCGCCGCGCGCTGGAGTGGGCCTTGGTTTTGCCCTTGGCCATGCCGGCTTATGTGACGGCTTATGCCTACACCGATTTCTTGCAGTACAGCGGCGTGGCGCAAACGGCTTTGCGCGAGGCTTTTGGCTGGCAAGGCCGCGTGCTGCCCGAGGTGCGCAGTTTGGGCGGGGCGGTGTTGGTGTTCAGCTTTGCGCTCTACCCCTATGTTTATTTGTTGGTGCGCACGGCCATGCGTCAACAAGTGTGGCGGCTGCGTGAGGCCGCGCAATTGCTGGGCGCCAACACGTGGCAGCAATGGTGGCGCGTGGCCTTGCCGATGGCGCGACCAGCGGCCATGGCCGGGGTGGCCTTGGCCTTGATGGAAACCTTGTCTGACTTCGGCGTGGTCAGCTACTTTGGCGTGCAAACCTTCACCACCGGCATTTACAAGGCCTGGCTGGCGCAGGACAACGCGGTGGCCGCCTTGCAGTTGTCGGGCGTGTTGTTGGTGGTGGTGGGCGTGGTGCTCTGGCTCGAACAGCGTGCGCAGGCCCGCTTGCGCTTTGTGTCCACACGGCAAACGGCCACGGGCCAAGACCGCCAGCGTTTGCGGGGTTGGCGCGCAGCGCTGGTGTCGGTGCTGTGCTGGCTGCCTTTGGTCTTGGGCTTTGTGTTGCCTGTCGCTGTGATGTTGCACACCCTGTTCACGCGAGGCGCCGAGTGGCAAGCCAGCAGCGCGCGCTTCGTGTCTTGGGTCATCAACAGCGCCCAGTTGGGCGTGATCGCGGCGGCCTTGGCCTTGGCCCTGGCGCTGGGGCTGATGTGGTTGCGCCGCAGGCTGCCGACGGCGGCGGTGCGTGCGGGCGTGCGCAGCGTCGAGTTGGGCTATGCCTTGCCGGGCGCGGTGGTCGTGGTGGGCTTGCTGTGGCCGCTGCAGTGGTGGGCGCAGGCCTGGCCGCAGTGGTCTTGGGTGCACTGGGTGACGGGCAGCATCTTGGGTTTGATTTGGGCCTACTTGGTGCGCTTTGTGCCGGTGGCCATGCAGTCCATCGGCAGTGCTTACACGCAAGTGCCCAGGGCCTTGGACGACAGCGCCTGGGTCTTGGGGGCCACGGATCGGGGCTTGTGGTGGCGTGTGCACTGGCCCCTGCTGCGTCGAAGCGCTTGGGTGGCGGCTTTGATGGTCATGGTTGAAGTCATCAAGGAACTGCCCGTGACCTTGGTCTTGCGGCCATTCGACCACGACACCCTGGCGGTCATGACCTACCAACTCGCCCGCGACGAACGCTTGGGCGAAGCCGCCTTGCCTGCGCTGGCCGGCGCTGCTGTTTGCGATGCTGCTGAGCGTTCCGTTCGCTGATCATTCCCTCTCATTCCCTCGCATTCCTTCCATGATCTCCACCTTCCCCCTAGGCTCCCATCTCCATGCACTGGCCCGTGCCATCGCGCCG
>JALRFN010000093.1 GCA_023268425.1 Burkholderiaceae bacterium
GTTGCTCGGCGGGTGCAAAGGGGTGAATGTGGGCAAAGCCCGGCCAAGTGATGGGAATCATCTCGGCCGTGGCATTGAGCTTCATGGTGCACGAACCCAAGGGGATCATGCTGCGGTCCAGGGCCAGGTCTTTGTCCGATAGCGCACGCAGATAGCGCAGCATGCTGGTTTCGTTGTGGTGGCTGTTGAAGACCGGGTGGCTGAGGTAGTCGGAGCTGCGCAGCAGTTCTTTGGGCAGGCGCGGTGTTGCGGCTGCGGCCATGACCGCCATTTCGGGCAAATCTTCGCCCCGGGCAAACACCTTCCACAAGGCCAAGATGTCGTCGCGGGTGGTGGTTTCGTCCAGCGACATGGACACGGCGTCCGGCGCGGCACGGCGCAGGTTCATGCCCTTGTCCAAAGCACGTTGCATCAGTTGCGCGGCCAGTTCTTCGCCCACCACATAAGTCAGGGTGTCGAAGGCGTGCGCGTCCTGCGTCTCAAAACCCAGTTGCGACAGGCCGCGCGCCAACAAGTCGGTCATGGTGGCCACGCGCAGGCCGATGCGCTTGAGGCCCACCGGGCCGTGGTAGACCGCATACATGCTGGCCACGACTGCGGGCAAGACTTGCGCGGTGCAAATGTTGGAGGTGGCCTTTTCGCGGCGGATGTGTTGCTCGCGGGTTTGCAATGCCAAACGATAGGCAGGCTGGCCGTGTGCGTCCACGCTCACACCGACCAAGCGGCCCGGCATGGAGCGCTTGAACTCGTCACGACAGGCCAAGTAAGCGGCGTGTGGTCCGCCGTTGCCCATGGGCATGCCAAAGCGTTGGGTCGTGCCCACGACGATGTCTGCCCCCCATTCGCCAGGGGGCTTGAGCACCGTCAGCGCCAGCAAGTCAGCGGCGACGATCACGGCGGCTTGGGCTTGGTGCACCCGCTCAATGTCTTGGCTCAAGTCGTGGATGCGACCCTGCGTGGCGGGGTAAGCGGCCAACACGGCAAAGTAGTCACCCGCAGCCAACAGGGCATCCCAAGCCTCGCGGCTGTCGGCGATGGCCAGTTGCAGCCCCAGCGGTTCGGCGCGGGTTTGCATGACAGCGATGGTTTGTGGGTGGCAGTCGCCTGCCACCACCATGGTGTTGCTCTTGGACTTGACACTGCGCTTGGCCAGCGTCATGGCCTCGGCGGCGGCGGTGGCTTCGTCCAACATCGAGGCGTTGGCCATGGGCATCGCGGTCAAGTCGCTGACCATGGTCTGGAAATTGATCAAGGCTTCCATGCGGCCTTGAGAAATCTCTGCTTGATAGGGGGTGTAGGCCGTGTACCAGGCCGGGTTTTCCAAGACGTTGCGCAGAATCACGCCAGGGGTGTGCGTGCCGTAGTAGCCCTGGCCGATGAAGCTTTTCAGCACTTGATTCTGTGCGGCAATGGCGCGCAACTCGTCCAAGGCGGCAGCTTCGGTGGTCGGCGCGGGCAAGCGCATCTCGCCCTTTCGGCGGATGTTGGCAGGCACGATTTCGTCCATCAAGGCTTGCATGCTGCTGGCGCCCACGGCTTTGAGCATGCGCGCTTGCGCAGCCGCGTCCGGGCCGATGTGGCGGGCGTGGAATTCGTTGGCGTTTTCGAGTTCGGACAGGGCAGGGAAGTTCATGGCGTGGTGCTCAGGCGAAGCGGTGTCTCGGGCGGCGGCCCATAGGCCGTCGTCCCGATGGACGGAAGGCGAAGCAAAAAAGGGTCAGCCGGCGAATTGGCCGTAGGCGGCTTCATCCATCAAGGCGTCGACCTGCTCGGGCTTGGCCAGCTTGACTTTGAAAAACCAGCCCGCGCCCAAGGGGTCGCTGTTGGCCAAGCTGGGGTCGTCCACCAGGGCTTGGTTGATCTCGGTGATTTCACCATCCACAGGCATGTACACGTCCGCCGCAGCTTTGACCGACTCGACCACGCCCGCACCGTCTTTTTGCGCCAGCGTCGCGCCGACTTCGGGCAACTCGACAAACACCACGTCGCCCAAGGCGTCTTGGGCGTGCTGGGTGATGCCGACAGTGGCGATGTCGCCGTCAATTTGGATCCATTCGTGGTCTTCGGTGTACTTGATCATGGGATGCTCCGTGCGGGAAGTGGGGTTGAAGGTGGCCGAGGCAATCAGCCGCGGTGGTAACGGGTGGGTTGAAAAGGCATGCGCACCACGGTCATGGGCACCGCCTTGCCACGCACCATGGCGTGAACCGTCGTGCCCAAAGCGGCGTGCTCGGGGCTGACATAGCCCATGGCAATGGGGGTGTTGACGCTGGGGCCAAGCAAGCCGCTCGTGACTTCACCAATGATTTGCCCATCGACGCTTTGCAATTTGGTGTGCTCACGCACGGGCACGCGCTGTTGGGCTTGCAAGCCCACGCGGATGCGGCTCAGGGGCGCGCCGTCGAGTTGGGCCAGCACGCGTTCAGCCCCCGGGAAACCGCCGGCGCGCTCGCCGCCGCTGCGTCGCACCTTTTGCAAAGCCCAGTTCAAGCCCGCTTCAATGGGGGTGGTGGTGGTGTCGATGTCGTTGCCGTACAAACACAAGCCCGCCTCCAGGCGCAGGGAGTTGCGAGCGCCCAAGCCAATGGGTTTGACCTCGGGCTGTTCCAGCAGCGCTCTGGCCAGGGTTTCGGCTTGTGCTGCGGGCACGGAAATTTCAAAGCCATCCTCGCCGGTGTAGCCGCTGCGGGTGACGTAGCAATCGGCACCGGCCAATGGGGCGTGCATGCCGGTCATGAATACCAGTTGCTGCACATCAGGGTTCAGGCGTGCCAGTGCCGTGACCGCTTTGGGGCCTTGCAAAGCCAGCAGAGCGCGTTCGGGCATGGGGATGACGGCGCAGCGCTGGCCAATGTGCGCCTGGATGTGCGCGATGTCCCCGGCCTTGCAGGCGCCATTGACGATCAAAAACAAGTCGTCGCCGCGGTTCACGAACATCAAGTCGTCGATGATGCCGCCCGCTGCGTTGAGCAGCAGACCGTAGCGTTGTTTGTGCAGACCCAAGCCCATCACGTCGACGGGCAAAAGGCTCTCCAATGCCGCTGCCGCGTCGGCCCCTTCCAAGCGCAATTGGCCCATGTGCGAGACATCAAACAAGCCCGCGGCTTCGCGGGTGTGCAGGTGTTCGGCCATCAGCCCATCTGGGTATTGCACCGGCATGCTGTAGCCAGCAAAGGGCACCATGCGCGCACCCAATTCGAGGTGCAAATCGTTCAACGGGGTGGTCAGCAAATCAGCGGTGTCAGCCATGACAGGGCTCCTTCCAACGGGTGGTGTTTTTCGGGAAACCCTGTTGTCCGCTTTACCTGAGAGATTCGACCGCTGCACGATCACAGCGGCGTTGCCCCTTCGGTGGGCGCCACGGTGGCAGCGCCTCTCTCCAACAGAATCGGCATGTGCATGCCGTTGTCAGTCCTGGTGCCTGAGCGTTCAGCCTTCGGCGGGT
>JALRFN010000109.1 GCA_023268425.1 Burkholderiaceae bacterium
CGACCGTTACGCCCGCATAGTTGGCGACCTTCTGGCGGCTGCCCGTGAGGCGGTTGAACAAGGCCGACTTGCCACAGTTGGGGTTGCCCAGCAAGGCCACGCGCCGCTGCGCCATGCCGCTGATGTCAATCGCTTGCGCACTCACACCAAGGGCTCCACGCCAATCGCCCGCGCCTCGCTGGGCCGCAGCGCGAAACTGGTGTTCCCCACTTGTACGACCATGGGCCCCTGGCGCCACCAACTGCGACGCAAAACGCGCACAGGCTCATGCGGCAAAAAACCCAGAGCCATCAGCCGGTCATTGGGCGCGTCTTGGGCGGCGATGCGAAACCACTGTTTCAAAGCCGCTTGGTCTAGGGTGGGTGGCATGTTGAATCACCTCAAATGAGAATGATTCTCATTATATATAAATCCCCGCGTTTGTCTTTGCGCCAGGTCAAACCATCAGGTCGATCACCCCAGTGAGAAAGACACCGGCCTGTGGGCGTTCAGGCGTCACCCCACCACTGGCGCAAGGCAGCCGCCGCGTCGGCGTGGGCTTTCAGGGCCATGGGTTCGACGCGACCCCACTGAATGAAACCGTGGACCACCCCGGGGTAAATCTCTAAATCGACAGACACGCCAGCCATGCGCAAGGCATCGGCGTATGCCACGCCCTCATCAACCAACGGATCGATTTCGGCCAAACCCAACCAAGCCGGCGCGACTTGAGCGTGATCAGCAGCCAGCAAGGGCGCAAAACGCCAATCGCTGCGCTGGCTGCGCGTGGGGATGTATTGCTCAAAAAAGTAGTCAATGGTCGCTTCGCCCAGCACCATGCCTTTGGCATAGCGGGCATGCGAACCCGTGTCTTGGTGAGCCGTGGTGCCAGGGTAAAACAAGAGCTGCCCGCCCAGCGACCAGCCTTGATCGCGCGCGTGCAAAGCCGACACCGCGGCCAAGGTGCCTCCCGCGCTGTCACCCCCCACCGCCCAGGCGCTGGGGTGCAAACCCAGGTGCAGGCGCTGCCCCCTCAACCAAGCCAAGGCGTCCCAAGCGTCGAACACCGCCGTCGGGAAACGGTGCTCGGGCGCCAAACGGTAGTCCAGCGAGACCACGGCGCAATCCGCGAGGCTGGCCAATTGCCGACACAAAGGCTCGTGGGTCGCCGAACTGCCAATCGTGAAGCCACCGCCGTGAAAGTAAAGCAAGACCGGCAAGCGATCATGGCTGGGGGCCCACAAGCGCGCCTGAATCTGCTGGCCGTCGCGCGTGGGAATGGTCAAGACTTCCTCGCGCGCCATGGGCTTTTTGTCGACTTCCAACACACCCGCGGCTTTTTCATAAAAGGCACGCGCCCCCGCAGCACTCATGTTGTGCATGGGCGCGTGGGCCGCGCGCTGAATGCGATTGAGCACATCACGGGTTTGGCGGCTCAGTTGATGAGCAAATTCGGCGGGGTCAGTCATCACCACATCATAGGAGGGCTGGCGAGCCAGCCAAGTCGCCTCAAGCGAGTTTCGGGCCTGTGAAATGTTGCACCAAGTGCACGCAGATCATTCCGAAATACACCAAAAGTAACCTTTTGTTACAAATATAGTGATAATTAGGAATAGAATTTAGCCATCAAGTACACATGAAGCAAGGAGAGCGCGATGCCTGGAAAGTTTGAACTCAGCAAAACCCGCAATGGCCAATTTGTGTTCAACCTGAAAGCCGCCAACGGTCAAGTCATCTTGACCAGCCACACTTACGGCTCCAAAGATCAAGCCCTGACCAGCGTCGAGTCGGTGCGCGTCAATGGCTCGCTGGACAACCATTTTGACCGCAAAACCTCGACCAGCGGTCAACCTTATTTTTCACTGCTGACCGAAGCCGGTGAAAACCTGGGCCGCAGCGAGATGTATTCCTCCGTTGCCGCGATGGAAAAAGGCATCGCTTCGGTCAAACGCAATGCCGTCACAGCGCGCTTGATCGATCTGTCTGATTTTTTCTGAACCCAAGCGCACTGCGCTGGCTGCGATCACGCCCAAGCGACCCGAGGTGGTCGCTTTTTTGTGCCCGCTCGCGTTGACCTCAACCCAGCCGACATCCGGCACTTGGATGCACCCCGGTGGGCGACCCTCGGATGAACTGGCAAGGCGTAACAACGCGGCTGGCTCCAGCCAGCAAAGAGGCGCAACGTGGTCAGCACGTTCCAGGGCTGCGCAATGGGGTGCATAGCGGGGTCACCCGTGGGGTGAGTGGCGTCAAGGTCAAACATGCCTGTGTTCACGGGCTGGGTCAGCGGAACTTGAGCGCTCCACTGCCGGTTTTAGGCTCAGAGGGGCTCAACCCGATCGGCGCTGGGCTGGGCCAGCCACTCTTGCCACTCGTCGACCAACTGCTGACTCGCTTCAACCGCCTGACTCCACGCGGCGACACGGCCTTTGAAGTTTTGGGCGTAGTGCACAAAATCATGGCGGTCCGGCAATTTGCCATTGGGCAAGCGCTTGACCCAATCGGGGTCTGGGGCCAACACCACCATGTTGTCTAAGGCGGGGGTAGCCAAGTGGCGTGCTTTCCACGCCTTGTCCAACCATCCAGGCACCACCGCGCGCTGGAAATGCGGATAAAGCGTGACTTCATCGAGCTGGGTTTTGAACGCCCAGTGCAGGTGGTAATCGGTGATGCCACCATCCCAATAGGCGCCTTTGGGTGCGCCTGGGATGTCGTGCACCGCCTGCATGGCAAAGGGAATTGAACAGCTGGCACGCACCGCGGACATGAAATTGCTGGCGTCCAGCGGCCATTGTTGCGTCGGCATGGTGTCAGGCCACATCGGCAGGCCTTGTTCTGGCCGCACTGAGAACACCCCCCGCTGCAGCCAAGACCCCAGATAGCGCCTGTCCACCGCATTGGCAACCCACGCCGCAGCGTAGCCCAAGGGGGTGAGCCAAGGGTGCTCACGGCGCAAGCCGTCTTGGCCTTGTGAGACCACCACATGCAGATGCCAACGGGGGTGTTCAAGCACCTCGTGCACACGGCCACCGTAGAACAAATCCAGGCTGTGCGCGAACGCAGTGCTCACTTGCTGCGCGCTGGGCCGTTTTCGACCCGGCGGGGCTTGAAAATCTTGGTGGATGTAATCGTGCGCCAAGCGTTGAAACGCCGACACCGGATCCGCCAAGCATGCCGTGGCCATGCGCCACGCACCAATTGAGGCACCCACCAATTGGAGCGGCCGCTGCGCTTGGGGCAACCAGTGGCCAAATAAAAATTCGTCCATGCGCAACAGTATCAAGCCTTTGGGGCCACCAGCTGCGGCGGTAATGGCCGCCACTTGCTCAGGGCGCAGTCCGCCATTGCGCAGAAGCTCACGCGCGCGCGGCCCAGCGTAAATGCGCAGCGCACGTGTCACCTCATTGCCCCTTCAACTTGGCGAAAGCCGCCGCCATGGCGGAGTTGCCCACGGCGGGGTTTTGTCCACGCTGCGCATCGCGCGCGCTGGGGCGCGCTGCACCGCTGCCGCGAGTGTCTCGGCTGCTGGCCCGACTGCCTGTGTTGGCTGACCCCACCTCGGCGTCCATCTTGAGCGACAAGCTGATGCGCTTGCGCGGCACGTCGACTTCCAAGACCTTGCATTTGACGATCTGGCCAGTCTTGACCACCTCGCGCGCGTCGGTGACGAACTTGTTGCTCAGTTGACTGACGTGAACCAAGCCGTCTTGGTGCACCCCCAAGTCGACAAAGGCGCCAAAGGCCGCCACGTTGCTGACCGTACCCTCCAGCACCATGCCGGGCTTCAAATCGGCGATGTCTTCCACCCCTTCATTGAAGCGCGCCACCACAAAGTCTGGACGGGGGTCACGACCAGGTTTATCCAATTCTTTGAGGATGTCGACGACGGTGATTTCACCAAAGGCTGGCGTCACAAACTGGCTGGCCTTCAAGCCCTTGAGCAACTCGGATTTGCCCATGATGTGTTCGATGGGCCGCTGCACCTGCGCCAAGATCGACTCCACCACAGGGTAAGTCTCAGGGTGCACACCGGTCATGTCCAAGGGGTTGTCGCCGCCGCGAATACGCAAAAAACCTGCGCACTGCTCAAAGGTCTTTTCGCCCAAACCCGTGACTTCGCGCAGCTGGCGGCGGTTGCGAAACGCGCCATGGGCATCGCGCCAGCGCACCACTGCCGCCGCGACAGAAGACGACAAGCCCGAGACGCGTGTCAACAGCGGCACGCTGGCGGTGTTCAAGTCCACGCCCACCGCGTTCACACAATCTTCAACTACTGCGTCCAACTGGCGGGCCAAATCGGTTTGGCTCACGTCGTGCTGATACTGCCCCACCCCAATCGACTTGGGGTCGATCTTGACCAACTCGGCCAGCGGGTCTTGGACACGCCGCGCGATGGATGCGGCGCCGCGCAAGCTGACGTCGACATCAGGCATCTCTTGGCTGGCGTAAGCGCTGGCGCTGTAAACCGACGCGCCCGCCTCGCTGACCACCACGCGCTCGATGTGGTGCGCTGGCGCGACCGCATGGATGCGTTTGATCACATCGCCAGCCAGCTTGTCGGTCTCGCGACTGGCCGTGCCGTTGCCGATGGCGATCAGGTTCACACTGTGCTTGGCACAGAGCTGGGACAGCACGTGCATGGCGCCGTCCCAGTCTTTGCGGGGCTCGTGCGGATACACCGTGGCGGTATCGACCAGCTTGCCCGTCGCATCGACCACCGCGACCTTGACGCCCGTGCGAATACCGGGGTCCAGGCCCATGACCGCTTTGGCTCCAGCCGGCGCGGCCAAGAGCAAATCGCGCAAATTGTCGCCAAAGACCTTGATGGCCGTGGCTTCGGCTGCTTCGCGCAAACGCGCAAACAAGTCGCGCTCCAGCGACAAAGACAGCTTCACGCGCCAAGTCCAAGCCACGCATTTGCGCAGCAAGTCGTCGCTGGCACGGCCTTGGTGCGACCAGCCCAACAAGCGAGCCAAATGGCCCTCTGCCACCGATGGCACGCCAGCTTGCGCTTCTTCAGGCAACGCCAACTTGACGTTGAGCACGTCCTGCCCGCGCCCGCGGAACACGGCCAATGCGCGGTGCGAAGGCACGCGCGAGACCGGCTCGTCGTAATCGAAGTAGTCAGCAAATTTGGCCACCTCAGCGTCGTGTTCGTTTTTGCCGGCAGCGAGTTGGCTTTGCAACACACCGTTGTCCCACCACCATTCGCGCATGAACTGCACCAAGTTGGGGTCTTCGGCCCAGCGCTCAGACAAGATGTCGCGCACGCCGTCCAAGACCGCCTGAACTGTGGTGAACGGCGTCTCTTCGCCAGCGCCACCCGGGGTTTGCACATGGGCCTGGGCTTGGCTTTGCGGGTCCAGGCCGGGGTCAGCCCAGAGCGCATCGGCGAGTGGCAACAAACCGGCTTCGATGGCGATTTGGCCCTTGGTGCGGCGCTTGGGCTTGTAGGGCAAGTACAAATCTTCCAGTGCTTGCTTGGTCGCAGCTGCAGCAATGGCCTGAGCCAATGCCGGGGTCAACTTGCCTTGCTCGTCGATGCTTTTGAGCACGGTTTCGCGGCGCGATGCCAGCTCTCGCAGGTAGGTGAGGCGCTCGTCCAATTCGCGCAACTGCACGTCGTCCAGCCCCCCTGTCGCTTCCTTGCGGTAACGCGCAATGAAGGGCACAGTGGCGCCCCCGTCCAACAAATCCACTGCGGCCTGCACTTGGCGTGCAGCCACATTCAACTCTTGCGCGACTTGCGCGACGATCACTTGACTCATCGTTGTTGTTCTCAACCCTGCCGCATGCGGCCCATCAAAACAAAAGCCACCCGCAGGTGGCCCGAAACACACCACTGGCTCGTCAGTGCTTGGTCGCTTCCGCTGCCGATGCCGCTGGCACCGGCATGCGCCCGATGTTGTTCAAGGACATCAGGTGCGCGTAGATCAAGCCCATGGCACCGTTGCTGACCAATTCATGCGCCACCTCAGGCGTGATGGCCTTCAAGGCCTCTTCCTTGACCACCATGAAACCAGACAAATTGCGTTCTTCACCTGCTGGCGATTTGAGGCTGACGTTGGAGGGCTCCAACAAGTTCAACTCCAACAAGCGCTTGCAAAAACGCTGGGTCAATTCAGCCTGTTGGTGGTAGTCCGACAACAAGCCCAAGACTTGCTCCATCAACGGGGTTTGCTCTTGGCCCTCGACAAACAAAGGCTCGCCTTCGTCGACGCTGAAACGACCACTGGCTTCGTCGAAACACACCATTTCGCGACCGTCTTCTTGCATGCCCGGCACAAAGGGATACCGGCGTACAAACGCGGGCACGTAATCCGCGCTCCAGCGGCCCTCTGACGTCACAAAGGCGTTGACGCCATCGGCCAAGCCCAGCAACAGCAAGGGCATGATCTGCTCGTCTTTGGCTTTGACGAACACGATGGGGTAGTGCTTGAGCGCCAGGGCAAACTCGGCCACCAAAACCGGCACGGAATTGACGTGCTTGGCAAAACCGAAGTCTGAGCTGCGCTTGTATTTCAGGTCTTTGTGAACTTCGCTGTTCAAGGGAACAATGCGCTCGTAAAACATCATCGTTGACATCGGGGAAACTCCTTTTGGATTGACTGATTGTCGCACGCTCGCGGGGTGTAAACACGGGGAAAAAGACGCAAAAAAGCGGCCGATGGGGCCGCTTTCGGTTCCGATGCACACCAATGCGTCACATGGCCCGCAAGGCCTGCTTGAGTTGTTCACCCACATCAGGCCGCTTGGCGAAGGGATCGGGCGGGTTCTCCCCGGCCACGATGGCGTCGAAACGGCTTTGCGCGTTGCCCAGCGCGTGCGGGTGGCTGTAGATGTAGAAGCGGTTTTCAGCCATGGCATCAAACACGAAGTTGGCCACGTCTGTAGCCGAGACCTTGCCGCTGGTGACCGCTTTTTCGGTCATGGCCTCGCCGATGAGTTGGCTTTGCGTCTTGGCCTGGGCGGCCACCGCGTCGGGTTGGTTGCGCTCTGATTTGTGGATGTTGGTGGCCACAAAGTAGGGGCACAAGACCGAGGCGCTGACTTGGTCGCTGACCAAGCGCAAATCGTTGAACAAGGTCTCCGTGAGGCTGACCACCGCGTGTTTGGACACGTTGTAAATGCCCATGTTGGGGGGCGTCAACAAACCCGCCATGCTGGCGGTGTTGACGATGTGACCTTGGTAGCTGGGGTCAGCCTTGGCGGCGGCCAACATCATCGGGGTGAACAGGCGCACGCCGTGGATCACGCCCCAAACGTTCACACCCATGACCCATTCCCACTCGGCCACCGAGTTTTCCCAAACCAGACCACCGGAGCCAACACCCGCGTTGTTGAACACAAAGTGCGGCGCCCCAAAGCGCGCCTGCACTTGCTGCGCCAAGTCTTCCATTTGCGCCGCATTGGACACATCGACACGCAGCGCCAACA
>JALRFN010000168.1 GCA_023268425.1 Burkholderiaceae bacterium
CGTCGGGATGGGTTTCGCGAAATGCGCGCATCAGCTTGGGGATGGCACCGAAGATGCCGGAGCCAAAAATCGCCACGTCGACGCGGCCCAAGAGACCCTGGGCGGCCTGGCTGGAGCGCTCCACGGCTCGCTCGGTCATGCCGAGGATGTCGCGGGCATCGTCGTACAGCACACGCCCCGCGTCGGTCAGTTCAACCCCCCGGTTGCTGCGGCGAAACAACTGCACACCCATGTGGTCTTCGAGTTGTTGAATTTGTCGGGTCAGCGGTGGCTGGGAGATGTGCAGGCGCAGCGCCGCGCGCCCAATGTTGCCCTCTTCGGCAACACAAACAAAGTAGCGCAGGTGGCGCAATTCAATGGCGTTTCTCATGGCAGTTGTCGCGGTATTCGGGGGTTTTCATACCTTGATCGAGATTTCAATCCATCAAGCATGCCCGGTGGGTATGGTAGCCCGACGCCGATGGTATTGGACAGCTTCAGCGCGCAAACCTACAGTGCCCAGCCATGCCACACGCTGATCGCATCAGCAATGGCGGCATTTGTTTACACACACAACACAGGAGATGACCATGGCAGTGAGCGGCGTATTGCGTCCCGGACACGCACAAATTCGGGTGATGGACTTGGACGCGGGTGTGCACCATTACCGCGACGTTTTGGGTTTGGAAGAAATGGGCCGCGACGCTTCGGGTCGCGTGTTTTTGCGCGCTTGGGATGAGCGCGACCACCACAGCGTGATCCTGCGCCAAGACGACAACGCGGGCATCGACTTCTTTGGTTTCAAGGTGCTGGACGAAGCCACCTTGGACCGACTGGAAGCGGACTTGCAAGCCTACGGCGTCAAGACCTCGCGCATTCCCGCCGGCGAGCTGATGGAAACCGGCGAGCGCGTGCGCTTTGAAATCCCCAGCGGTCACCAAATCGAGTTGTACGCCCACAAGACATTCATGGGCGGCACGTTGGGCCAACACGACCCCTCGCCCTACAACGCCAAGATGGACAAGGGCATCGCCCCCATGCGCTTGGACCACTGCTTGCTGTACGGCCCCAATGTCGGTGAAGTCTTGGAACTGTTCACCAAGGTCTTGGGCTTCCACTTGGCTGAGTACGTGACCCTGCCCGACAGCGACGAAAAAGGCGCGCTGTGGCTGAGCTGCTCGAACAAGGCGCACGACATTGCGTTTGTGATTCACCCCGAGCCCAACAAGCTGCACCACGTTTCCTTTTACATGGAGTCGTGGGAACGCGTGCTGCGCGCCGCCGACATCATGGCCGCCAACGACGTTCCGGTGGACATCGGCCCAACCCGGCATGGCATCACACGCGGCGGCACCATCTACGCGTGGGACCCTTCAGGCAACCGTTTTGAAACCTTCTCGGGCGGCAACATTTCCTACCCTGACCAAGAGCCCATCGGCTGGAGCTGGGAGGGCTTGGGCGAAGGCGGTGGCTTGGACGTGGCCCACCGCAAGATGCACGAGACCTTCTTGAGCGTGGTGACCTGACCCACTGATCGCGCCTTTGGCTGGCCCGCAGGCGCAGGTCTGGGGGCCATTTTTTTTCATCTGTCGATGACCAGGGAGGAGTTGTCATGCCCGTTGCCAACATCCATGTGCTCGCGGGACACCCGCGTCCGCTGTTGAAAGCCATGTTGAGAGAGTTCGCCGCCGTGTTCGCGAAAACCATGGGCGCCCCCACCGATCGCTTGCAAGTCTGGGTCACAGAGGTCGACCCCGAATTGTTCGTGGTCGCGGGCGAAAACGCCGATGAGGTCTTGCAGCGCCAAGCGCGTGGCGACACCGAGGTGCCGTTCATTCGCATGGCCTTGATGGAAGGCCGACCCACCGAGTTGCTGCATCGCGTGATGGCCGACTTGAGTGAAGTGGTGTCGCGCCATCTGGGCGGCGACCCACAGCGCGTGCGCGTGCAAATCGACCAGGTCCACCCCGACCGCTGGGCGATTGGTGGCGTGCCCGCCAGCGTCAGTCGCGCCGCGGAAATCGCGCGCATGGCTCAAGCCTGAGCCATCCAGACCCATTGATTTTTAAACCACACGAGTGAAGCCCATGCCAACCTTCAAGCACTTCATCAACGGCGAATTCCGCGAAGCCAGCGATGGCCAAACCTTTGAAAAACGCTCGCCCACCGACAACCAATTGATGGGCCAAGTCGCGCAAGGCACGCAAGCCGACGTCGACGCCGCCGTGCGCGCCGCACGCGAGGCCTTGCATGGCGATTGGGGCAAGCTGAGCGTGGACAAGCGCGTGGCGATGATGCACGCGGTTGCCGACGGCATCACCCAACGCTTTGACGACTTCGTCGCCGCTGAAGAAGCCGACACCGGCCAACCCCACCACGTGATCGCGCACGCCTTTGTGCCGCGCGGCGCGGCCAACTTCAAGATCTTTGCCGACGTGATCAAAAACGTGCCCGCCGAGAGCTTCGTCATGGACACGCCCGATGGCGCGGGCGCCCTGAACTACGCGATCCGCAAACCCAAAGGCGTGGTCGGTGTCATCAGCCCCTGGAATGCACCCTTTTTGTTGATGACCTGGAAGGTCGGCCCTGCATTGGCATGCGGCAACACCGTGGTCGTCAAGCCCTCTGAAGAGACGCCGGCCACGGCCAGTTTGCTGGGCGAGGTCATGAACGCCGTCGGTGTGCCCAAGGGGGTTTACAACGTCGTGCACGGTTTTGGCCCCGACGCCGCAGGCGAGCATTTGACGCGCCACGACGAAGTTGACGCCATCACCTTCACCGGTGAGACCCGCACCGGCACCGCGATCATGAAAGCAGCAGCCGAAGGCATCCGCGACGTCAGCTTTGAACTGGGCGGCAAGAACGCGGGCATCGTGTTTGCCGATTGCGACTTCGACGCGGCGGTGGAAGGCATCTTCCGCTCGGCCTTTTTGAACACCGGGCAGGTCTGCTTGGGCACCGAGCGCGTCTACGTGCAGCGCCCCATCTTTGAGCGCTTTGTCGCCGCGCTCAAAGCCCGCTGCGAAGCCGTCCAATACGGCCGCCCCAGCGACCCGGGCGTCAACTACGGCCCCTTGATCAGCCAAGAACACAAACGCAAAGTCTTGTCTTACTACGAGAAAGCCATGGCCGAAGGCGCCACGCTGATCACCGGCGGCGG
>JALRFN010000241.1 GCA_023268425.1 Burkholderiaceae bacterium
CCTTGTCCGGCTCGCGGGTTTTGACCGCGCCAGCCACGAGCGCGGCCAGCTCTGCGGTGCTTCGAAGCGGGCCCCGTTCTTGTCGGCGACGATCAATCGCCTTTGCAATCGGGACAGCAAACCGTTCTTCGCCGTAGTCACGTATCACCTCCGCCATCTGGCTCACTGAAGCTGTACTCAACCAATCGGCCACCGATTGACCGCGCGTGGGGTCCATGCGCATGTCCAAGGGGCCATCGGCACGAAAAGAGAAACCGCGTGTGGCGTCGTCCAACTGAGGCGAGCTGACACCCAAGTCCATCAGCAAACCATCGACGCTGGCGCTGGGCAAGTCATCCAGCTTGGAAAACGCGTCGTGGTGCCAACTCAAGCGAGCGTCTTCGGCTTGCAGGGCTTGTGCGGTCGCGATGGCTTGGGGGTCGCGGTCAAATGCGATCAGGCGACCTTGGTCGCCCAGTTGTTGCAGGATCAAGCGCGAGTGCCCGCCGCGGCCAAAAGTGGCGTCGACGTAGCAGCCCGACTCCTGAACACGCAAGGCCTCGACGGCTTCGTTCAGGAGGACGGTGGTGTGTGCGAATTCGACAACCACCGTGCGCCTCAGAAAGAGAAGTCCTTGAACACATCGGGCATGTCGCCCTGCATGGCTTCGGCCTCTTGGGCCGAGTAGGTGTCAGCGTCCCACAGTTCGAAATAGCCACCCATGCCCAGCAGCACGGTCTTTTTGTCGATGTTGGCGGCTTGGCGCAGCTCGGGCGAAATCAGGATGCGACCCGTGGCGTCCAAATCCACATCCATGGCGTTGCCCAGAAAAATACGCTTCCACCATTGCGCGCTCATGGGCAGGGCGGCGATGCGCTCGCGGAACTGTTCCCACTCGGGGCGGGGAAACACCATCAAACAACCGTGGGGGTGTTTGGTGATGGTCAAGGCGCCTTGTGCCTGGGCTTGCAAGGCGTCACGGTGCCGGGTCGGCATGGACAGCCGCCCCTTGGCATCGAGATTCAGCGCTGAAGCCCCTTGAAACACCGCTATTGCCCTTCAAAAACCACAATGACCCACAAATTTGCACTTTGTTGCACTGTAGCAGGCTTTGTGGCTGTGGCAAAGCAAAAGTCAAAGTTTTTTCAATGAAATCAATCACTTAGAACTGATTTGGCTGAAAATTTCAGAAAAAATTTCTATAAAAATGAACAACTTAGAAATGGCATTGAAGGTGGCTTCTTTGCTTTGCGGTCGCATCAAATGGGTACATCGCCGCGTCAGCTCTCGTGCGGAATCTCACGGGGGTGGTCGCCAGCCGCAGCCGCTGGACTTGCTGCGGCCACCAGCCTTGGGCGGTACGCCCTTGGCTTGAACCTCAATCCGGCAGTTGATCGCTCAATTTCCGCAGATCAAGCCCATGAATACAGGCCTGCTTGACCACGACGCGGCTCACCTGATGGGTGACGTCGCTATGCACCCCATTTGAGCAGCCCTGGAACGTGCTGGCCGCGTTGTTCCTCCTTGCTGGCAGGAGCCAGCCGCGTCGTCACGCCTTGCCGGCTCATCCCAGGACCGCA
>JALRFN010000250.1 GCA_023268425.1 Burkholderiaceae bacterium
TGGATTCGCTGTGCATGGGGGTGCCACCAATCACCCTGGCCATGCGGCGCTGGGTGTCGAACACCTTGTCAACATAGAACTGGCCGTCGCTGCTGACCGCGCCGACATACAAGCGCAAGCCCCCGTCTACTGAGCCCGCACGCTTGATGCAGTCTTGCAGCACCTGAACGCCGACCCGCAAATTGGTGATGGGGTCAAACGCCGCCATGCGCCCGCCATAGGCTTCGTACTTGTCGGTGTGCACGCGGGTCAGCACTTGCATGAGACCCTGCGCACCGACCGAGCTTTGCGCAAAGGGGTTGAAACGCGACTCGACCGCCATCACGGCCAAAATGACTGTGGGGTCGAGTTGGTTCTGCTCGGCCAGCGTGAAGGCCTCGGCGACCAGAGGCGCCACGGCGTCCGGGGCCACCCGGTATTGACGCGAGATCCACTGGGCCAGGCTGGCTTGGTTTTTGGGCAATTGGTGCACCAAGACCGTGGTCAGGCGGTCGGCCACCGTCGGGTCAGCGTCCGGCGTCACATCGTTGTGTGACAGGCGTTGGTCTTGGCGCTCTTGCAGCCACTCCAACAGCATTTCCTCTGCGGCCAAGCGCAGTTTGGTTTGGCTGCCAAAGACAATGGCGACGCTTAAGGCGGCGACCCCCGTCCACATCAGCCCATGGCGCGTGTGCCAATGGATGGCATTGGCCAGCCAGGCCAAGCCCTTGCGCCACGCAGGTGTGTCGCTGTTGCTGGGTTCAGGGCTCGGGTTGGTCATGAATATGGGGTCTGAAAGGCGTGGAGGAAAAAGCAATGCGAATGCCTGAAATCACTACCTATTGCTTATGAGCACTGGGTGCCGATTCTAGAAAGCTTGGCCCAAGCGGACAATCTTTGTTTTGAGATGAGCGCTGTGGCTGCGCGCGGTGTCAGCCTGGTGTCAGCCGCTTGCATGGGCCCACGAAACGGTGGGCTAGCCCCGGGTTTCAGTGCCTGGCCAGTCGACCCGCGTGAGGCCTTCAGGCGTCAGCCACAGCCACTGGGCGCGGGCTGCTGGCGCGTCCCAGTCCAACGTGACATGCCGCGCGCGGCCCGATGGCAGCGCGAAGCTGCGGCCTTGGTGCGTGTGGCCGTGAATCACGGCGGTGGCTTGATGGGCTGCAGCGCTTTGGTTGACCGCATCGGCATGCACATCAGCGATCGCGGGCATGTTTTGCTGGCGCGCTTGGCTGGTTTTGCGCATGCCGCGTGCGGCGGCTAGCCGTTGCGCCAAACTTTGTTGCAAAAAGCCTTGTTGCCAATCGGCGCTGCGCACCTGCTTGCGAAACGCCATGTAGGCCAGGTCGTCCGTGCACCAAGTGTCGCCGTGGCTCAAGAGGTAGGTGTCCTGGGCCCAGTGCAAGCAACAGGGGTCTTGCAGCCGATGCACCCCTGTGGCCTGGGCGAAGCGTTCGCCCACCAAGAAGTCGCGGTTGCCAACCATCCAATACACGGGCAGGCGCTGGGCTGTGGCGTGCAGTGCGCGCACACAGCTTTGCCAAAACGCCAGCGTCTCGCCGTCTGGCCCCGTCGTTACCGGCGCGTCCAAGGCGTCATCTCCAACCCAAAAGTCAAAGTAGTCGCCCAGCAAAAAAAGCGCGTCTGCTTGTAACGCTGCCAAGGCGTGGTGCCAGCGTGCGGCGGTCTCGGCGTCGTGTGCGCTCAGGTGAATGTCCGAAGCGAAAGCGATGCGCCGCCAGTTCGGCGGCACATGCACAGCCTTGAGCGCAGGCGTCATGCCAATCAGGACTCGACGCGCACCGCTTTTTCAATGACCACGCTGTTGAGCGGCACGTCGTCGTGGAAGCCCTTGCGGCCAGTCGCCACGCTGCGGATTTGGTCCACGATCTCGGTGCCGGCAACGACTTTGCCGAACACGGCGTAGCCCCAGCCTTGCACCGACGGCGAGGTGTGGTTGAGGAAGTCGTTGTCGGAGACGTTGATGAAGAACTGAGCGGTGGCCGAGTGCGGGTCTTGTGTGCGGGCCATGGCGATGGTGTAGCACGCGTTTTTCAAGCCGTTGTGGGCTTCGTTTTCAATCGGAGCCATGGTGTCCTTTTGCTTCATGTCGGCTGTGAAGCCGCCGCCTTGGATCATGAAGCCGTCGATGACGCGGTGAAAAATCGTGCCGTCGTAATGTTTGTTGAGCACGTATTCCAAAAAGTTCTCAGTGCTCAAAGGGGCCTTTTCGGCGTCGAGTTCCAGGGTGATGACGCCGAGGTTTTGGATGTGCAGTTCGACTTGGGGGTTGCTCATGGGGGTTACTCCAATGTGGCGTTGATGATGACGATGGGCTCCATGGGCACATCGCTGTATGGGCCAGCGCGCCCCGTGCGCACCGACTTGATTTGGTCAACGACTTCCATGCCTTGCACCACTTGGCCAAATGCCACGTAGCCGTAGCCTTGCATGGTCGGGCCGCTGAAGTTCAAGAAGTCGTTGTCTTTGACGTTGATCGCAGGCACCTTGAGCTCTCCTGCCGCGAGCATGTCGTAGAGCCGATGGACACCGGTGGTGGTTTCTTCGGTGATCCCGTGTATGTGCTCAAGCATCGCCGGATATTTTTCGTGCAACATGG
>JALRFN010000300.1 GCA_023268425.1 Burkholderiaceae bacterium
AGTAGCCTATCTGACGCGCGCCCAGCGCGCTGACCTTGGGGTGGTCATCAGCGCAAGCCACAACCCATTTGTGGACAACGGCATCAAGTTTTTCAGCCCGCAGGGCACCAAGTTGTCGGATGAGTGGGAGTTGGCCGTCGAGGCCGCGATGAACGAGCCGCCCCAGTGGGTGCAGTCTGGAGAGTTGGGCAAGTCGCGTCGTCTCAATGATGCGGCTGGTCGTTACACCGAGTTTTGCAAAAGCACGTTTGCCAGTCACCTCAGCTTGCACGGCCTGCGCATCGTGGTCGATGGCGCGCACGGGGCTGCGTATCAAATTGCGCCAGACGTGTTTCATGAACTCGGTGCCGAAGTGATCAAGATTGGCTGTGAGCCGGATGGCCTCAATATCAACCAGGGCGTGGGCGCGACCCACCCCGGAGCGCTGGTCGCGGCGGTGAAGAAGCACCGTGCAGACTATGGCGTCGCTTTGGATGGCGACGCTGACCGCCTGCAGATGGTGGACGCGCATGGGCGCTTGTTCAATGGCGACGAGTTGCTCTATTTGATGGCGATGGACCGCCTCAGCCGAGGCGTTGCCGTACCCGGCGTCGTGGGTACTTTGATGACCAACATGGCGGTGGAGCTTGCCCTCAAAGAACAGGGCATCGCCTTCGTACGTGCCAAGGTCGGCGATCGCTACGTGCTGGAACTGTTGGAGCAAAACGGTTGGAGTCTCGGTGGCGAAGGTTCCGGCCACTTGCTGATGTTGGACAAACACTCCACCGGCGATGGTTTGGTGTCGGCCCTGGAGGTCTTGCAAGCCTGCGTTGGGGCGCAGCGCACCATGGCCCAATTGCTGTCTGATGTGAAGCTGTTCCCG
Organism: Burkholderiaceae bacterium; assembly: GCA_023268425.1. Lineage (GTDB taxonomy): Bacteria > Pseudomonadota > Gammaproteobacteria > Burkholderiales > Burkholderiaceae_C > RS62. Next base: position 863 of record JALRFN010000300.1, read on the forward strand.
CAAACCATGATCAACGTGAGACTCGAGGGCGCGCAGGCGAATTGGCGCGATAACCAAGCCTTGCAAGCTGGTATCGCTCAGGTCGAGCAAGAGCTGGGTGACAGCGGGCGGGTGCTCATCCGTGCCAGTGGTACAGAGCCACTGTTACGCGTGATGGTTGAAGCCGCTGACGCCAACCAAGCCCGCGCGCTCGCGCAACGTCTTGCTGCGTTGGTTTGATCATGCGCACAGCCATAGACGTTCGTCGCGTTGACTACAGCGATGCTGCTCAAGCGGCCACCTTGGTGCGCTTGCTTGATGCCTATGCCCAAGACCCTATGGGTGGTGGTGAGGCCTTGTCTGATGAGGTCAAGGCCCGTCTTCCCAGTGCTCTGGCGGCCTTTCCTGCCGCCTTTAGCCTGATGGCTTGGGTGGATGGCCAAGCAGTGGGGCTGCTCAATGCCATGGAGGGTTTCTCAACCTTTGCGGCGAGGCCCTTAGTCAACGTCCATGACCTGGCCGTATTGCCGCATTGGCGCGGCCAAGGAGTTGGGCGGGCTTTGCTTCAAGCGGTTGAGCGCGAGGCCGTGGCACGCGGGGCGTGCAAGTTGACCCTAGAGGTGCTCTCAGGCAACACGGGCGCGTCGCGTCTTTACGTGCAACAAGGCTTTGCGCTTTATGCCCTGGACCCCGAGCAAGGTACGGCGCAATTTATGCAGAAAAAACTCGAGGCCTGATGGTCGAAATCCATCGGCTGCGCCGCGACTGGCGATAAGCAAAGAGACAGCGTCAGTCTTCAATTGCTTGGATGAGTGCAGTTTCCAAGGCAATCCGCGCCTCACTGCTGCTGAGCTCATCGCCGCTGACCAAAAATACATCCTCGACGCGCTCTCCCAATGTCATGACCTTGGCCAACTCTAGGCTCAAATGGTGGCTGGCCAGTGTGTGCGCGATGCTGTAGAGCAAGCCGGTGCGGTCACTGGCGCTGACGGTCAATAGCCAATGTTGCCCCTTGTCGTCGGGCTGCAGACTGACGTGCGGGCGCATCGGAAAGCTACGCACGCGGCGAGAGACTCGGCCAATGGTTGGGGGGCGTAAAGGGGCCAAGTGCGTCAACTCGTGGCTGAGCGCGGCTTCCAACATACCCATCACCTCTCGGGCGTCAATGCCCTCGAGTTCATTGAGCAACTCAAAAGAGTCCAAGGCGTGACCGTCTCGTGTGGTGTGAATCTTGGCGTCGATGATGGCATAGCTTTGGCGGTCGAAATAGCCGCAGATGCGCGCGAACAAGTCAGCCTGGTCTTTGGTGTAAACCATCACTTGTACGCCGCGACCATCGTGGGCTTGGCGTGCCCGCACCACAGGCGGCTCCGAAGCCTTGCCGTCCCAGGGGCGCCCCACAATCATGCGTGTATGCCATGCGATTTCATCTGCATCATGTCGCATGAAGTAGTCAACACCGAGCGTTGCCCACAACTTCTCGTGCGCGTCTTTGGCTTGGCCATTGAAGGCCAAAATGGCCTGAGCATCGCGACGGGTCGCTGCCACTTGCGCGTCTGGGTCGGGTACGCTGCCACCAAGCGCGCGCAAGGTCTGTTTGTACAGGTCTTCAAGCAAGCGCCCCTTCCAAGCGTTCCACACTTTGGGCGATGTGCCGCGTATGTCTGCCACGGTGAGCAGGTACAAGCCTGTCAAATAGCGTTCGTTGCGCACCCGCTTGGCAAAGGCGCGGATCACGTCAGGGTCACTGATGTCTTGCTTTTGCGCCACTTGGCTCATCGTCAGGTGTTCGGCGACCAAAAACTCGATCAAGTCACGGTCCTCCGCCGCAACTTGGTGGCTGCGGCAGAAGCTTCGCACCTCGCGCGCACCCAGCACCGAGTGGTCTCCACCGCGCCCTTTGGCAATGTCGTGAAACAACGCTGCGGCATACAGCAACCAAGGCTTGCTCCAACCGCTGGCCAGCTGGGAGCAAAAGGGATACTCGTGCGAATGGTCGGCGATGAAGAAGCGGCGGATGTTTCGCAAGACCATCAAGATGTGCATGTCCACGGTGTAGACATGGAACAAATCGTGCTGCATTTGCCCCACGATGCCTCGAAAGACCCACAAATAACGCCCAAGCACCGAGGTTTGGTTCATCAAGCGCATGGCATGGGTGATGCCCTCAGGCTCGGACTAACAGTCTTCGGTCCCAGGTAGACATTCAATAGACCCACAAACAGATCTTTGTCCTTCATCTCCCCAAGGACTTTGCCTCGTGCGGACGCAACGACGGTATCCGAGCCCTTCCATTC
>JALRFN010000417.1 GCA_023268425.1 Burkholderiaceae bacterium
TGCGGTGCGAGCGCTGCGCGCGGCGACGCGGGAGCGCGAGGATGTGGGCGTGGAGCTGTACGCCCTGCAAGGAGCGTTGGCGAGGGAACGCGCCGCGTGTGGGGGCGTCGTCCTCGTCGAGTTGGTCGGGAATCAAAATCCACACGGCCATGGCCAAAAACGACAGGCCCACCATCCACTGCAATACGGTGTCCCCCAGCGCTTGAGCCACCCAGGCGCCCAGTGCTGCAGCGAGGGCGTGATTGGCCAGCGTGGCGATCAAGATGCCCGCCACGATGGCCCAAGGCCGTCGGTAGGTCGCGGCCAAAGCCATGGCGAGCAACTGGGTCTTGTCGCCCATTTCACCGAGCGCCACCACGCCGGTTGAGACCAACCAGTCTTGCATGTACGGTCCTGAAGGTGCTTAGCCGATGACCGTGGCCGCGCACTCGCCCAGGCCGATGCGGCGGAAGCCCTCGCGTTGGCAATAACCTTTGAGGATGATGGTGTCGCCGTCGCGCAAGAAGGTGCGGCTCTCGCCATTGCCCAACGTGATGGCTTCTTTGCCGCCCAAGGTCATCTCCAACAACGAGCCCGCTTGCTCGCGCGTGGTGCCCGAGAGCGTGCCCGAACCCAGCAAGTCGCCAGGGTTCATGGCGCAGCCATTGACGGTGTGGTGGGTGACGAGTTGAGCCGCCGTCCAGTAGGCGGCGTCGGCGAAGTTGGACTGACCAATGCGCTCGGGCGCCACGCCATCGGCACGCATTTGCGCTGTTTGCAGGTAGACCTCCAAGGCAATGTCGATGGCGCCTTGCTGGCTATTGGCCTCCGAGCTCAGGTAGGGCAAAGGCTGCGGGTCGTCAGCGGGGTGGGCGAAGGCTTTGCGAAACGGCGCCAAGGCATCCAGAGTGACCATCCACGGCGACATGGTTGAGGCAAAGTTTTTCGCCAAGAATGGGCCCAGGGGCTGGTACTCCCAGGCCTGCACATCACGCGCAGACCAATCGTTGAACAAGGTGAAACCAAAGATGTGGTCTTCAGCCGCGTCAATGCCAATGGCTTCGCCTTGCGCGTTGCCTCGACCCATGATGATGCCCAGCTCCAACTCCAAGTCCAGCCGCTGAGTGGGCCCCAAATGCGGGGCGTCGGCGTCGGGTGCTTTGAGCTGGCCCATGGGGCGCTTGAAGCTGTGGCCGCTGACGTTCACGGTGGAGGCGCGGCCGTGGTAGCCGATCGGCACCCACTTGTAGTTGGGCAACAAGGGGTTGTCAGGGCGGAACAGTTTGCCCACAGCAGTGGCGTGGTGCACGCCCACATAAAAGTCGGTGTAGTCGCCAATGTCGCAAGGCAAAGCCATGCGGACTTCGCTTTGCGCGACCAGTGCCGCTTCCCAAACCGCCTGTTGAGCGCTGCCTTCGGCCAAGCCTGCCGACAAGCTGGCGCGCAAAGCGCGACGATCTGCCGTGCTCAGGCTCAAGACGCGGCGCATGTCTTGGTGGTCAATCAAACCCGCGGCTTGCAAGTCCAAAATTTGATCGCCAATGGCCACGCCAATGCGCAAGGCGCCATCGCGTTGGAAGCGGCCAAACGGCAGGTTTTGAATCGGGAAATCGGTGTCTGCCGCGTTGGCAGAGGCAACCCAGCTGCTCAGCGTCGGGTCCAGCGTGGCGTCTTGGCTCATGGTGTCTTTCTCGTGTGAGGCGCGATCTTCGTGCCCCAAAAGGACGGGTCGTGCGGGCGCGAACATGCAGCACGTGCGCACCGCCCAGAGTCTAGCGCCCTCGGGGTTTGGGGGGTATAGGTGCGATTACGCACCCCTTGATGCTGGCTGCTCAGCGAGGCATGACGGGATACACAACATCGTGGTGCGGCGAAGCCCATCGGACGCGCAGCGTCCGCGTCACCCCGGGGGGGCGGGTTTGAGCCGATTTGGCTTCGGCCGCGCTGCGCGCTTCACATCGCTTCGCGATATGAGCCTACGCCGAAACCTGCGCTGCGCTTCGGTTTTGTGCGCGCAGCGCAGCATGAGGCGATGGCCTGCCCTACGAAAAGAGGTCGGTTCGACGTCCACGCGGTGCAACGGAAAGTCGCAAATCCACTCAGCGAGAGATGGGGTCGCCTCGTTACTTGGTTGGCTGTTCCTTTCTTGCGCCGCCAA
>JALRFN010000420.1 GCA_023268425.1 Burkholderiaceae bacterium
GGGTGGGTTGACGTTCCACGCGTCGCCCGAAAAGTAGACCACCTCGCTGGTGTGCAAATCTGCCGGTGCGTGAAAGCGGTGGTACATGCTGGAAGTCAGGCGCAGCGTCACGTATTGCCCATTCAAGAACGGGGCGGCGTAGGCGTCTTGGTGCAGCAAGTCATGCAAGCCGTAGGGCATGCCTTTGGCCTGCAGCAGCAGGCCGTTGCTGGCGGTACCGCAGGCCCCCACAATGGCGTCGCTGGGGCTGGCCAGCACCTGTGGGTCCAAATCAAACGGGCGCGCGCCCTCGACCAATTCGCGAATGAAGCAGTCATGCAAGCTGCGGTAACGCTTGGGTTTGGCTTCGCGCAAATCGAGGTCTGAAAAGGCGCGCCAAATCGCGATCAAGGCTTTGGCCAAGCGCGGGCTTTCGATGTGGCTGAGCCAGCCAATCAAGTGCGTCAGCGCCAAACGAGGGATGCGGTTGGTGAGTGCAAAGTTGATGCCGTCATGCTGCAGCACACGGTCGCGCCAAGAGGTGTTTTTCATATTTCTGTCAAATGTCTGTCTTACAACTGTCGCTTGGCTTTTTGAAGGATTTGTGACATGAGCTGGGCAGCATGGGGAGCAGGGGTGGCGGCCGTTTGGGCCGCACCCAAAGTGTGGCAACGCGCGCAGCTGTCGCGGGCCAAACACCGATCGTTGGCGGGGCACTCCCGTCTGGCCAAACGCTTGACGCGTTGGATGCCGTCGGTGTCATACGACGAGACCATGTTTTACGCCGCCGATGGCGCCCCCGCTGATGTGGTGGCCAAGCGTCGCTCGGGTTTTGCGCGCATCGCGGCTTCGCTGGCGCAGCGCTCGCCCAAAACCTTGGCCCTGAGCGACGCGGTCAAAGACGCCATGGCCGATATGGCGCTGACCAGCCGCTACCGCGTGCCCTTTCAGTTCAGTGCGGTCTTGCGCCAGAACCTGCGTTTGGCCTCCTTTTGGGCGCGCTCAGAGGGCGTCAAGCTGGTGGACGCTGATGGTCAGGCGTTTTTCGACCTCACGGGCTCCTATGGCGTGAATGTTTTTGGTTTGGACTTCTACAAAGACACCATGGCGCAGGGGCAAGACCGCGCGCTGGCGCTTGGCCCCGTGCTGGGCGGCTACGCGCCGGAGTTGACCGAGGTGGTACCAGCCCTGTTGGCGATCAGCGGCATGGACAGTGTGAGTTTCCACATGTCTGGCACCGAGGCGGTCATGCAAGCCGTGCGCCTGGCGCGCTACCACACGGGGCGCAAGAAAATCGTGCGGTTTACCGGGGCTTACCACGGCTGGTGGGACGACGTTCAGCCCGGGCCGGGCAACCCCATGCCACCGGGTCACGTCTACACCCTGGCCGACATGAGCGAACGCGCCTTGCAAGTGATTGCCTCACGCAAAGACATTGCCTGCGTCTTGGTCAACCCACTGCAGGCGCTGCACCCCAATCAAAACGCACCCAGCGACTCGACTTTGGTGGACGGCAGCCGACGTGCAGGCTTTGACCGCGCCGCATACACGCAATGGCTGCAGCAGTTGCGTGCGGTGTGCACCGCTGCAGGCGTGGCGTTGATCATGGACGAGGTGTTCATGGGCTTTCGCTTGGGCAAGCAAGGCGCACAGGGCTATTTCCATGTGCAGGCCGACATGGTTTGCTACGGCAAGACCTTGGGTGGTGGCTGGCCGGTTGGGGTGGTGTGCGGGCAAGCCGACTGGATGCGCCGCTACCGCGAAGACAAGCCCGCCGACATCGCGTTTGCGCGTGGCACCTTCAATGCGCACCCCGGCGTGATCGCCAGCATGGCGGCTTTCCTCGCGCGTTTGGATACGCCCGAGGTGGCGGCGATGTATGCCCAAGCCGACGCCCGCTGGAACCAGGCATTGGCGCAGTGGAATCGGCGCTTTGAACAAGAGGAACTGCCCTTGCGCGTGCAGGGTTTGCAATCGGTTTGGACTGTGACTTACACCCAGCCGTCGCGTTACCACTGGATGCTGCAGTTTTATCTGCGCGAAGCTGGCTTGGCGCTGAGCTGGGTGGGCACGGGGCGCTTCATCTTCAGCTTGAACTACAGCGATGATGAATTGCACGAGGTCTTGGAGCGCGTGGTCCGTGCGGCCAAAGCCTTTGCGGCCGACGGTTGGTGGTGGGCGCCACCGGGTGTCAGTGGTCAAGCCATGCGCCGCCAAGTCTTGCGCGAGCTGTGGCAGGCCAAAAAGGCCCAGTGGCAAGCGCGCTGGCGAATCGCGTCCTGAGTTTGCGGTCGGACTGCCCCTGCGCGCGCTGGCTTGACGGCCAAAGCACGCTAGACGCAAAAAAACCCTGGCGCTTGTCTGAAGCGTCAGGGTTGGATGGCGTGGGTCTTATGCGGTGCGCTCTTCTTCGTGCGGCTCTTCAAACCACTCGCGGCGCAACAAGTGCATGGGTGCGTGGTGGTAGAGCATGATGTCGTGGAAAGGGTCGGTCAAAATCTTGCAGACCCAAACGATGCCCGTTCGCACATCGCGGATGATGAACAGCGTGAGCATGCGAAACAGCAAGGCGCCAACGCCGATCCAGAACCAGATCCAACCCACGTTCAGAGCCAGTTCCTTCCAATCGGTGTGCGGCGTCAGCAGGCCAAACAAATCGGGCTGCGCGATCAACAACAACGGTGAGCTGGCCCACACCGCCATCAACACCACTTTGCGTTGCAAGTTGTAGCCGACTTTGATTTCCTCTTTGTACTCGTGTGTGGCGTGGTTGATGTGGTCATAGCCTTTGGGCTCAAAGAAAAAGTGCCCGGATTGGCGAGTGCCCATGGACACCACCCAGCCAATCAGGGCCGCCAGCGCAGGGCTCTTGAACATCACACCGTAGGCGACCAAAAAGCTCATGGCGCTGATCAGGTGCAAAAACTGGTTGATGCGGCTTTGGTGGTAATAGCGGTGGTCGTCCCAACGCTGTTCGCGCAAGTCGCGCAAGAATGATTTCAACATGTGACCTCTTGAAGTTGCGTAGTTCACGGTGCGAGAGCGCACCAGCGACGTTGACATGATTGGTGGTCTTTGTGACAACTTGATGAAGCCCTTGTCATGGGCTTGTTATTCGCTTGTCATCAAACTGTTGTGAAGCGTGGTGATCATGTGCAGCCATGTTGGATAAGAAAGGCTGCCATGTCTGAACCCATGCGTTTCAAGCGAAATCAGTTGCGTGTTGCGGTGGTCACCGAGACGTATCCGCCTGAAGTCAATGGGGTGGCACTCACGGTGCAAAAGCTGGTGCGCGGTGTGCGTGCGCGTGGCCACGAGGTCGAGTTGGTGCGCCCGCGCCAAGCGCGGCATGACGGCAACACACAAACGCCATGCACCGACGCAGATGGGGTGGTGCAGCGTTTGACGCGCGGGCTGCCGATTCCACAGTATCCCCAGTTGCGCTTGGGTTTGCCGGCCAAGTTGGTTTTGTTGCAGGCGTGGCACCGCCAGCGCCCAGACATCGTGCATGTCGCCACAGAAGGCCCCCTGGGGTGGTCGGCCGTGAGCGCCGCGAAAGTCTTGAACATCCCCGTCAGCACCGACTTTCGCACCAACTTTCACACCTACAGCGAACATTACGGTGTGGCCTGGTTGATGCCGGTGGTACGCAGCTACTTGCGGCGCTTTCACAACCGCGCCCACTCGACCATGGTGCCCAACGAGGGACTGGCGGACGACTTGGCCGATCAGGGTTTTGAGCGCCTCTTGGTGGTCGGGCGTGGTGTGGACAGCGCACAGTTTTCACCGGCGCGCCGCAGCGGGGCCTTGCGCGCGCAATGGGGCGTTGGCCCCGATCAGGAGGTGGTCTTGTCGGTGGGGCGTTTGGCAGCAGAGAAAAACTTCGAGCTGTTGGCTACCTCGTGGCGCGCCATGACGGCCGTGCGGCCTGATTTGAAGTTGGTCATCGTGGGCGACGGCCCCTTGCGCCAATCTGTTGAAGCCATGTTGCCCGACGCCATCATGGCGGGCATGCGCAGCGGGCTGGACTTGGCCACGCACTACGCCAGCGCCGATCACTTTGTGTTTCCCAGCACCACCGAAACCTACGGCAACGTGTTGCCAGAGGCCATGGCTTCAGGGCTGTCGGTCGTGGCCTACCACTATGCGGCGGCGGCCGAGTGGGTGGAGCCAAAAGGGCTGGCCAACGGCCGCAGCGTGTCTTTGAACGACGAGGCCGCGTTTGTCGCAGCATGTGTGGCGGCGGTGCAAGACCGCGCGGGCCAAGCGGCCATGCGTCTGGCCGCGCGCGAGACGGCCTTGGGTCGCGATTGGGCGGCGATTGTCGAGCAGGTCTTGACGCACTGGGACAGCTTGTTGATCGCGCAAAGCCCGCAGCTCAGCCCATTCGCCGCCTTCCACAGCAGTTGACTCGGCTGCTGCCTCACCAGAACCGCACGGCGCGGCGCGCCCGCCACCACACCAGCGCGGTGCCCAAAGCCAAGCTCAGGCCCAAGGCCACCATGGCCCAAACCACGCTGGGCAGCACTTGCAGCGACAACGCGTAAGCGCTCATGCCGATCAAAATGCCTGCGTTTTCATTGAAGCCTTGGATGGCGATGGAGCGTCCCGCGCTCAAGAGTCGGTGTCCGCGGTATTGCAGCAAGGCGTTCATGGGTACGACCAAGTAGCCACTCAAAGCGCCCACGCCCAGCATCACCACCACGGCCCACCGCCAGTCCCGCAGCCAACTCGCTGCAACCAAGATCAAGCCCAAAAGCAGTGCCAGTGGCAAGCCCCTGGCCGCTAGCCGCAATGGCACCTGTCGTGCCGCCCAAGCGGCGCCGCAAATGACCCCAAGCGCCACCGTTGCCTGCAGGTAAGCGGCCTGAGACAGCGGCATCAACAGGCGGTCTTGGCCCCACTGCAGCACGGCCAACTGCATCGTCGCCCCCGCAGCCCAAAACAGTGATGTCGCAGCCAAAGACAGACCGCCCAATGGGTCGCGCCACAGTTTGCAATTGGCGGCCCAAAAGTCTTGTGCCAGTCCCCAGGTGTTCAGCGCCTGTGGCCGCGCACCGCTTTGCCCGAGCGGCACCCAGACGCCCAAGCAACTGGCCAAGCCATACAGCGCGAGCAAAGCCAACCACGCGGCATTCAAGCCGCTGCTGGGCAAGCCCAAGGCGTCGATGCGCAGCAGCGGTGCATGGGCGGTCAACGCGCCACCACTGGCGACCCCCAACAAAATGGCCAAGACCAAGCTCACCTCCAGCCAAGCATTGGCGCGCACCAAGGCGCGAGCGGGCACGTTTTCAGTCACCCAGCCGTACTTCGCTGGGGCGTAAATCGCGGCGCCCAGGCCCACCACGGCAAAGGCCGCCCAGGGGTTCATGCCCAACAGCAACCCCGCTGTGCCCAGCGCCTTGACCAGATTCATGCCCCACAGCAATCGCGCCTTTGGCAAGCGGTCGGCCCAGTGACCGACCCAGGGCGCCAACAGCACGTAGGCCAAAGTGAACGACAACTTGAGCATGGGGGCCCACCACGCCGGGTCACCGCGCTCTTGCAAATAGGCCATCGCCACGATCAACAGTGCGTTGTCGGCCAAGCCCGAGGTGAATTGCGCCGCGATGAGGGCGTGAAAGCCGGCAGGCATGCGGGCAGCGGCGGTGAATTGGGCAGGGCGGTTCAAGCGGCTTGAGGTAAGGGGCGTCAAAAGCCAACAATGTGTGTCTTGGAAATGACAGGTTGGTGACGCGCGCATGGTGACGCGCGCACAGAGGGGCGTCACTTTTTGAGGTGTCATGAGATGGTCATCAAA
>JALRFN010000385.1 GCA_023268425.1 Burkholderiaceae bacterium
GCCTCACCAAGAAATGCGCCATGCGGTTGGCCCGTGCCTCCAGCTCTCGGTAGGTGACGGTCTCGCCCGTGCTGGCCATGATGAAGGCGGCGCGGTCGGGGTGCTGGGTCGCGTAGGTTCCGGGATACATGCAAAGACTCCGTGAATGGGCAGTCCCTCATGCTAGTGAGCCGCAGGTGACTTGCCCTTGGTGTTTCCCCGTATGGTCTGTCGCCCAAGCGTCGGAGTCCAATCACGTCATGTATGACATCGATACCCTCCACGACATTTTGCGACCGCTGTTGCCCGGCTTGATGGGCGTTCGGCTGACGGCGGTCAGCCCAGAGCGCGTCGAAGCCGAGATGCTGGTGCGCCCTGATTTGTGCACCACGGGCGGCATCTTGCACGGAGGTTCCGTGATGGCTTTTGCGGACACTTTGGGGGCCGTGGGCACCTTCGTCAACTTGTCTGCGGGGCAGCTCACGACCACGACCGACTCCAGCACCAAGTTCATTGCCGCTGCGGCCGTGAACACCACGGTGCGCGCCGAGTGTGTGGCGTTGCATCGCGGGCGCACCACGCAGGTCTGGCAAACCTCGATTTACAACGAACAGGCCCGACTCTGCGCCGTGGTGACGCAAACCCAGTTGGTCATGGCGGCGCGCTGACCCCCCCCAGGGTCTTGGCCTCAACGCCCTTGAAAATGGGGCGGGCGCTTTTGTAGCCAAGCCTGGATGCCTTCAGCCAGGTCTTCACTCGATTGGCTCAACAAAAACTGGTCGCGGTCCATGTGTGTGGCCAGCGGCGCGAGGGCATGTGCGAGGGCGTTGATGGTCTCCTTGGTCATGCGCACAGCGATCGGCGGCAGAGCGGCCAAATCGTGAGCCCACGCCAGGGCGTTGGATAGGCTTTGGCCTGCTGCGACTTGGCGTTCTGCCAAGCCCCACGCCAGGGCAGTGGCGGCATCCACCAACTCGCCGGCCAGGGCCACGCGCTTGGCTTTGGCCGGGCCCACCAGGGCGACCAACTTGGGCAGGCTGTGCCAACTCATGCTCATGCCCAGCGGCACCTCGGGCAAACGAAGCTGTGCACTGTCTGAAACCACACGAAAGTCGCACGACAACGCCAAAGCCAGACCGCCACCCACGCACGGGCCTTCGATCGCCGCGATGGTGGGTACCTCAATCGCGGCCCAAGCGTCGCACATGTCCGGCCCCAGCCGCACCAACTGTCGGCGCTCCAACAAAGAGGCCTGATCCAAGGCCGCCAGCAAAGACAAGTCCACCCCCGCGCTGAATCGCGTGGGTGAACCTGTGAGCACCACCGCATGGATGTCGGTGCGGCCGCGGATGTGCTGTGCCACCTCCAGCATCGTTTGCAAGGTTTCAAACAACAGCGCTTGCTGTGGCGCCTTGCTGGCCAGGGTGACGGTGGCCACGCCCGCCTCAACGGTCAAGGGCAGGGTGGTTGGCGTCGGGTGGGGGGTGTGGGTCATGCTTGAACGGGTGTGAGGTGGCTAGGCTTGGGACGCTCCCTGGCGCAATTGTGCAGCGCGGATGGGGTCTTGACGCCAGTGGTGCGCAGCGATCAGGGCCAACACGGCAGAGGCGACGCGGGCCTTGGCGCTGTCGGCACGGCTGGTCAGGGCGACCGGGACGCGGGCACCCAAGACGATGCCTGAAGCGGTCGCACCCGCCAAATATTCCAGCTGTTTGGCCAGCATGTTGCCCGACTCGATGTCGGGCACCATCAGGATGTCGGCGTCGCCAGCGACCGGCGATTCGATGTGCTTGATCTGCGCGGCGTGGTGTGAGATGGCATTGTCAAAGGCCAAGGGGCCATCGATGATGGCGCCATTGATTTGGCCGCGATGGGCCATTTTGCACAGTGCAGCGGCCTCCAGTGTTGACGGCATGTCGGGGTTGACGGTTTCAACAGCCGCCAAGATCGCGACCTTGGGTTGCGGGTTGCCCATCATGTGCGCGAGGTCGATCGCGTTGCGCACGATGTCGGCCTTTTCGTTCAGCGTGGGCGCGATGTTCAGTGCGGCGTCCGTGACCATCAATGGCTTGGGGTAGCTGGGGACATCGAAGCGGAAGATGTGCGACATGCGCCGCCCCGTGCGCAAGCCCGCTTGGGTGACGATGGCGCGCAGCAGTTCGTCCGAGTGCAGGCTGCCTTTCATGAGGATCTCGACTTGACCCTGCACGGCCAGTTCGGCGGCTTTGTCGGCCGCAGCGTGGCTGTGCTCGACGTGGATGCGCTCGACTGCGCTGATGTCTAGCCCTGCGGCTTGTGCGGCGGTGTCGATTTTGTCGGCAGGGCCAATCAATACGGGAATGATGAGGCCGTGGCGCGCCGCGTCCAAAGCCCCTTGGAGCGACTCTGCATCACAGGGGTGAACAACAGCGCAGCGCACGGCCTCTAGACCAGCGGCGCGGCTGAGCAGGTCGTGAAAGCGGGCCTCGGGGTCAAACAGTTGGATGTGGGGGGCGTGGATGCGGGGGCGGCGGATTTTTTCGGTCGGCGCCATGACTTTGGCCACACCGTGCAAGACGCTTTCACCTCTTTGGTTGACGACTTGGCAGTCGAGCTCAACACGCTGGCGGGCGTCGTCTTTGCTGGCAACGCTTGCCGTCACGGTGAGGGTGTCCCCGATGCGCACCGGGCGAGTGAAATGCAGGTCTTGCTGCAGGTAAATGGTGCCTGGCCCTGGGAATTCGGTGCCCAACAGCGCTGAAATCAGCGCGCCGCCCCACATGCCATGCGCAATCACGCCGTGGAACAGGGTGTCGTTGGCGTAATCCGGGTCCAGGTGGGCCGGGTTGGTGTCGCCAGAGACCGCGGCAAAGGCTTGAATGTCTTGCAGGGTGAGCGTGCGCACCATTTGCGCGCTTTGGCCGATGGCCAGTTCGCCGTAGGTGTGGTTTTCGATCCAGTCGGTGATGTCGAGGTTCATGGTCGTTTCGCGGTGATGGACTCAGGCAACGGCGTGTTCGCCGGCGTCCACGTAAAGGGTCTGTGCGGTCATGCCGCTGGAAGCATCGCTGGCCAAAAAACAGGTCAGTTGCGCAATTTCGTCCAAGGTAACCAGACGGCCCAGCGGCGCTTTGGCGCGGGCTTTGGCCATCAAGTCGCCGAATTGGTCGATGCCGGAGGCGGCTCGGGTCAGGATGGGGTCGGGCGAGACAGCGTGCACGCGGATGCCCTGGGGGCCCAGCTCTGTGGCCATGTAGCGCACCAATGACTCCAGCGCTGCTTTGACCGGGCCCATGAGGCCGTAGTGCGGCACGGCCAGGTCGGCGCCCAAATAAGTCATGGTGATGAGGCTGCCACCCTGGGTCATGTGCGGTGCGCACAGGTGCGCCAAGGTGGCGAAGGAGTGTGCCGAGACTTCCATGGCGCGCGCAAAACCGGTGCTGCTGCTGTCGATGACCCGGCCATGCAGGTCTTCCAGCGGCGCCCAGGCAATGGCGTGCACCACAAAATCCAAGCCGCCCAGGTGTTGCACGGCTTGCTCGACGGTGGCGGCGAGGTGGTCGGCTTGCTCAACGTTGCAGGTCAGCAAGGGGGTGTTGGCGGCTTGCGTCAGCGGCTCCACGAACGGACGCGCCTTGTCGTTCACACACGTGACGACGAGTTCGGCACCTTGCGCCAGGGCCGTGCGGGCGCAGCCCCAGGCGATGCTGTGCTCGTTGGCGACGCCCAAGATCAGGCCTTTTTTGCCTTGCAAGAGGGGGAATGGCTGCATGGTGTTCCTCAGTCGGCGTAGCGGGTCATGACGTATT
>JALRFN010000031.1 GCA_023268425.1 Burkholderiaceae bacterium
GAACGCCACACCCCCAACTTGGACCCCCAACGCAGAAGACGATGAGGCAGCACGGGTTGGGCAAGCCATGCACGCCTTGTTGCAGTGGCATGTGCCTGGGCAAGCGCCTTCGGTGTCACGGCTGCGGCAACTCGCCAGCAGCTTGGCCCTCTCAGCAGACGCCATTGAACGCGCCAGTGCGCTCGCGCAAGTCATTGCCCACGGGGAAGGGGCCTGGGCTTGGGACCCAGCCCTGATCACCATCGCTCATGCGGAAATTGAACTGGCTTCTGGCGGCCAGCTGATGCGCTTGGACCGCGTGGTGCAGCGGCGTGACACCGGGGCGTGGTGGGTGCTGGACTTCAAGTCGCACCACCAACCGGCAGACCATCCCGAGTGGCTGGCGCAAGTCAAAGCCTATGCGCGCGCTTGGGCGCGTGCGCACCCTGGCGAGGAGGTTTGCGCAGCCCTGCTTGGCGGTGACGGGCGCCTCTGGCCGGTGGCTTGGCGATGACGCCCAGTGACCGATGTGCGTCGCTGGTCGTGCTACAAACGCGCGCTGATTGAACACCATCCACGCCACGCCCATGAACACCCGCTGCGCGCCTTTGCACATCACCATCGTCTCGGACATCGTTTGCCCCTGGTGTTACATCGGCTTGCAGCGTTTGGACGCGGCTTTGGCGATGTACCGCGCGCAACACCCTGATGCGCCCGAGCCGCTGCTGCGGTGGGAACCCTTTCAACTCAACCCAGACTTTGACCGGGCGGGTATGGAGCGAGGCGCCTACGAGCAACGCAAGTTTGGGGCTCAGCGTGACGCCATTCGCGCGCGCATGCTGGAGGCCGCGGCCAGCGCTGGGGTCACGATTGACTTTGAGCGCATCGTGCGGCAACCCAACACGCTGGGTTTGCATGCGCTGGTGGAAGCGGCTCATGAGATCGGTGCGCAGACCGCGATGGCGCGCCGCTTGTTCGAGGGGTTTTTTGCTGCTGGCGTGGACATGTGTGACTCGCAAGCGGTCGCTGCGTGGGTGAAAGACCTGGGCTTGGTGGCGAGTCAGATAGAAGCCTGCTTGACCAGCGGCAGCGCCCAGCAGCTTGCGGCAGCGGCGCGCGATGCTGAGTGGCGAGCCCAGGGTGTCAGTGGCGTGCCCTTGTTTGTGTTCAACCAACGCTGGGCAGTGTCTGGTGCGCAAGCCCCTGAAGCCTTGCTGCAGGCCATGAATACACCGATTTGAGTGTGAGGGCGCAGGTCATTTGCGCGTCAGTCGCGGCACAGGCTTTGCGCTAGCATTTTTGCCGAGCAAGCGCTTGTTAAAAAGTGCTTGTCGCACCAACACCAACTTGGACTGGAGAAGCAGCATGCAATTGAAGGGATTGACCGCCATCATCACTGGCGGTGCCTCGGGTTTGGGCGCGGCCACCGCGCGACTGTTGACTGAGCGCGGCGCGCGCGTGGGTATTTTTGACATGAACGAAGCGCTGGCTGCCGAAGTAGCCGCAGAGATTGGCGGCGCCTACGCCAAAGTCAACGTGACCAACGAAGCCGAGGTGGATGCGGGTTTTGCCAAGATCCGCGCCGAGCTGGGTCAAGAGCGCATCTTGGTCAATTGCGCGGGCATTGGCAACGCGTTCAAGACCGCTTGGCGCGACAAGGAAACGGGCGAGGTCAAGTCGTTCCCGACCGCAGATTTTGAACGCATCATTCAGGTCAACCTGATTGGGACCTTCCGCTGCATTGCCAAGTCGGCGGCGGGCATGTTGACGCTGGAGCCGATCGACGGCGAGCGCGGTGCCATCGTGAACACCGCGTCGGTTGCGGCCGAAGACGGCCAAATGGGGCAGGCCGCGTACTCGGCCTCCAAAGGCGGTGTGGTCGGCATGACCTTGCCCATCGCCCGTGACTTGGCGCGAGATCGCATCCGCGTCAACACGATCTTGCCGGGCCTGTTCAATACCCCATTGCTGCAAGGTGCGCCTGAGCACGTCAAGCAAGCCTTGGCCGCGCAAGTGCCCAACCCCTCGCGTTTGGGTGACCCTTCTGAGTACGCCGCACTGGCCGTGCACATGTGCGAAAACGCGTATTTCAACGGCGAAGACGTGCGTTTGGATGGCTCCATCCGCATGGCGCCGCGCTGATTGGAGAGTCGCATGAGCGAGGCCTACATCATTGACGCCTGCCGCACACCGCGCGGCATTGGCAAGCAAGGCAAGGGCGCTTTGGCGCATTTGCACCCCAGCTATCTGGGTTCCACGGTGCTCAAAGCCATTGTCGAGCGCAACGGCTTGGACAGCCGCGAGATCGACGACGTGATCTTTGGCACCTCCTCGCAGGTCGGCAAACAGTCTTGCGACTTGGGCCGCATGGCGGCCTTGAACGCTGGTTTTGACCCCGTGGTTTCAGGCGTGACGCTTGACCGTTTCTGCGGCTCGGGCATCACCTCAGTCAACTTGGCTGCGGGTCAGCTGAAGGCTGGGTTTGAGGACTGCATCGTTGCCGGCGGCGCCGAAATGATGAGCTTCACGGCGACTTTGAACATGCCGCCGATCTTGGATGCCGACAATTTCGATTTGCGTGCCATGCACCCGCAGTCACAGCAAGGCGTCTGCGCCGATGCGATTGCGACCATGGAAGGCATCACCCGGCAAGACGTCGACGCCTTGGCCGTCGAGAGCCAAAAGCGCGCGGCCCAAGCCATCGCTGAAGGCCGCTTTGACCGCTCATTGATTGTCGTGCGCAACCCGGACGGTTCGGTGGCGCTGGATCACGAGGAGTTTCCCCGTCCACAAACCACCATGGAAACCCTGGCGGGTTTGAAGACCGTGTTTGATCGCGTGCGTGACGCCGTGGCCGATGAAACCACGGGCGACACCTACGGTCAGATGATCCAACGCCGCTACCCACAGTTGACCGCCTTTCAACACGTGCACCACGCGGGCAACTCGTCGGGTGTGGTGGACGGCGCTGCGGCATTGTTGATGGCGTCCAAAGCTTATGTGCAGCGCAAGGGCTTGAAGCCGCGTGCGCGCATCGTCGCGGCGGCCAACATGGGAGATGACCCGACCCTGATGCTCAACGCGCCGGTGCCAGCGGCCCGCAAGGTGTTGGCCAAAGCGGGTTTGACGGTGGACGACATCGATTTGTTCGAAATCAACGAAGCCTTTGCCGTGGTGGCCGAAAAGTTTGTGCGCGACCTCAAGCTCAATCGCGACCGTGTCAACGTCAACGGTGGCGCCATCGCCTTGGGTCACCCGATTGGTGCCACGGGTGCCATGTTGATTGGCACCATGATTGACGAACTGGAGCGCCAAGACAAACGCTATGGCCTGATCACCATGTGCGCAGCCGGTGGTCAGGCACCCGCCATCATCGTGGAGCGCCTGAGTCATTGAGGCGTTTGGCGCCCCGAGGCCTGGGCTTGCAGCCCTTGGACACGTGGCCTTAGACGAGGCCCCATCAAACCACCCCGGTCAGCGTGCCGGGGTTGTTTGCCTCTCAGCGCCCTGAGGGCCGCAGCGAGAACCCGCGATAGCCATCTGCGGCAATCGCGTCGCAGGTGTCGCGGTAATGTTTGAGTCCACCAGCGTAGGGCAAAAAGGCTTTGGGCTTGCCCTCCACGTTGGCGCCGATGTACCACGAGTGTGGCACCTGGGTCAGCAAAGTGACTTCGGCGGCCCGGTTGACTTCGTGGCGCCACGCGCTTGCGGCCTCGGCCGTGGCTTCGATGCTGGCGAGCTCATGTGCGCGCAAGTGGGCGATGCAGCGCGTGATCCAGTCCACGTGTTGTTCGATTTGCGGTGGCAGGTTGCACAAAACCGAGGGGCTGCCCGGTCCCGTGATGGTGAACAGGTTGGGGAAACCGGGGACTTGTAGGCCCAGGTAAGTCAAGGGGCCGTCCGCCCACAAGTCCTTCAGGCGCTGGCCGCCACAGCCCCGAAAGTCGATGCGCTCAAACGCCCCGGTTAGGGCGTCGAAGCCCGTGGCAAAAACGATGATGTCGAATTCAAACAGCCCCGCGCTGGTTTGGATGCCGCTGGCCGTGATGCGTTCAATTGGCGTTTTGCGCAAGTTGACCAGTTGCACATGGGGCAGGTTGTAGGTCTCGAAATAGTGAGAGTCGATGGGCGGGCGCTTGGCCGCAAACGGATGGTCAAAAGCGGTCAGGTCTTCAGCCGTCGCCGGGTCTTTGACGACCTCTCGAATGCGCTGTTGGATGAACTGCGCAGCCGTGTCGTTGGCGGCTTTGTCGATCAACAAGTCGTGGAAGGTTGCGCGAAACTGCAGACCCCCCTTGTCCCAAGCCGCTTGATAGCGGGTTTGCCGCTCGTCGTCGCTGACTTCCAGGGCTTTGGTTTTGTCGATCCAAAACGCATGGCCGTTGCCGTTGTGCGTCATGATGTGGTGGCGCTCGTCGGCGCGGCTGCGTACTTCGTGTTTTTCTTCAGCGCTCAAAGGCGCGTTGCGTGCGGGAATGCTGTAGTTGGCGGTGCGCTGAAACACCGTCAGTGCCTCCGCTTGCTGGGCGATGACGGGAATGGCTTGAATGCCGGTTGAGCCCGTGCCGATCACGGCCACCCGCTTGCCGCTGAAGTCCACGCCTTCGTGCGGCCACAAGCCGGTGTGAAACCATTGGCCTTGGAAATCGTCTAGCCCTGCGATGCGAGGCACGTTGGCTGCCGACAAGCAGCCAATGGCGGTGATCAAGTAAGTGCAGCGCCACGTGTCACCGCCCTCGGTACACACACGCCATTGCTGGCTGGCTTCGTCGTAGTGGGCTTGGCTGACTCGCGTGCCGAATTGGATGTCGCGGCGCAGGTCCAGCCGCTCAGCCACAAAGCTCAGGTAGCGCTGGATTTCGGGCTGTTGCGGGTAGCGTTCTGACCACTCCCACGCGTTCAAGATGTCGCGCGAGAAATAGAACATGTAGGCGTTGCTCTCGGTGTCGCAACGCGCACCGGGGTAGCGGTTCCAGTACCAAGTGCCGCCCACATCGTCGCCGGCCTCCAGCACGCGAGCGGACAGGCCCAACTCATCGCGCAGGCGATGCAGTTGGTAAAGACCAGAGAAGCCAGCGCCAATGATCAGCGCGTCGACAAAAGGGGCATGGGCGTCATGTTGCATACAGCCCATGCTAGTGAGGGCGTCGGGCGCGCAATGTCGCCCGCGCTACATTTTGAAAACACCGCTCGCTGGGTTGGCGTCTGGCGAGCTCAGGCCTGTGGGCCCCAGGGGGCCGCCAGCATCAACTGGTTGTTTTGTGACGCGAGCAAGGGGCGCAACTGCTTGGCGAAGGCCATGAACTCGGGATCGGCGAATACCCCTGCCCAAAACGCGCGACGATCGGCGTCGTCTTCAAATTTCCACAGGTGCACCAATTTGTTCAGCGCACCCACGTCGCCAGTGAAGTAGCCGACCAGACGCTCAGGGTGTTTTTTCAGCGCCGGCCAGCCCTCTTGTTGGTAGAGCTCGACCACACGGGCCATGTTGCCCACCGCCACTTCGTAGGTTCTGAGTTCGTAGATCGCCATCACATCTCCTGCTTGTGTACTCGTTCATCGAAGAGCGCATGCTGCCACGCGCTTTGCATCGTGGCAGTCACTTCGCCGCACGGGTGACGTGGACCGAGCTGGTTCAGCCGCCAAACATGGGACGCACCCCAATCAAAGGCTGGTGCAAGAAGAAGGCAAACACGCCATAGAACACGATGCCCAGCACCACGTTGAGCGCCGTTGCCTTGACCGTGGCTTGGGGGTAAGTCGCGCCGTCGCGCACATCGCGCCAGTAGCAGGAGATCAGGTCCAGCGCTGCCCAAGCCCCGAGCGAGCCGAACAGCACCAAGTCGGCCACGCGGCCATTCACCAACAGGTGCGCGGCGCACAGCACGACGACGCTCCACAGCATGGGGTGGTGCACCTTCACGCTGATGGCGCTGCGGCGAAAGTGAAAACCGATCAGCAAGATCATGCTGATCAACATCAGACCCGCGGTGGCGTGGTACAGACCTTTGGGAGCGACCCACAACACGCTGCTGTCCATGCGGGCTTGACCGTAACCCCAAATCATCAGCACAAAGCCGCCCCAGCTGACCAAGCCATAGACTAGTTTGTAGCGCGAAGCGCCGATGCGCTCCCGTGTGTGGCTGCGCCACTCGTCAGCCACGATGCGCACACTGTGGGGCCCAATGAACAGCACCAAGCCCAGCATCAATTCAATCATCCTTGTACTCCCTCTGTCATCACGCCAATTGCGCGCGATCAGTGTAGTGGCTGACGAGTGAAGGTGCAGTGTTTGCGTGAATCGATCACCTGGGCTGCTGGGTTTGACGTGCTTTGGCACGGGCCAAAGCCGCTTCGATGATGGCGCGTTTTTGGTCCAAGACCTGTGGGTCGGTGTGGTGGCTGGCGCCAGGCAAGTCGTCCAGCTTGGCTTGCGCTTTGGCAGTCAGCCGTTGTTCGTGTTCGAGGGCTTCGCGGGCCAGGCGTTCCTGGCGCGCCGTGTAGCGTTGCAAGGCCTGATTGGCCTGCGCGGGAGACCAGGCGTCCCAGCCGCTGCGCGCTTCAGATACGGGCGTCAAGCTGATGCAGTCCACGGGGCAAACCGGGATGCACAACTCGCAGCCGGTGCAGGCCTCAGCGATGACGCTGTGCATGAATTTGTTGGTGCCCAAAATCGCGTCGGTTGGGCAGGCTTTGATGCACAAGGTACAGCCGATGCACCATTGCTCGTCGATCACGGCCAGTGTCAGCGGGCCTTCGTAACCGTTGTCAGGGTTCAGTGGCGTTTCCGTTTGTCCAGTGATGGCGGCAAGGCGGCGCACCCCCTCTTGGCCGCCCGGGGGGCACTGGTTGATGGCTGCCTCGCCCTTGGCGATGGCTTGGGCGTAGCTCAAGCAATCGGGTTGATCACAGCGTTTGCACTGCGTTTGGGGCAGGGCGCGGTGAAGTTGATCGATCAAATTCATGGACAAAACAAAAGCGGGCCCTGGGGCCCGCTGTGTGGGTTGCAGTGGTGTGGCCACTTGAGAGTGTAGTGGCCCCTTCACCGCTGTCGTCAGGACGCCGCGTCGCCCGACTGCTGGGGCGCGGTGGCTGCGGCTGGAGCAGCCGCGGCCTGCTTGACGGCCACAGGCTTGGCCGCAGGCGCCGTCTTTTGAGTGGCAGTCTTCTTGGCCGGGGCTTTTTTCACAGCGGCTTTCACCACAGGCTTAGCTGTCGCTTGGGGGGGCGCTGCCTTTTTCGCGGGTGCCGAGGGCTTGGCAGCCGTTACCGTTGGCTTGGCTTGCGCCTTTTTCGCAGGCGCGCGCTGAGGCGCTGCTTTCTTGGCGATGGGCTTCACCGCGGCCTTGGTGCTGGTCGGTGTGCTGACTTCGTTGAAGGTTTGGGTTTGGGGTGTTTTTTGTTTGGCTGCGGCCTTGGCTGCCGCCAGGTCATAGGGGTTGGCCAGTCCGGTGGCTTTGTAGTTGGCTTCGCCGCGGGCGTGAGCGTTGGCGATGAAGGCGCGCACTTTGGGGTAGGCGATTTCGCGCCAGCGGCGACCGCTGAAAATGCCATAGTGTCCGGCCTTGGGCACCATCAAATGGTGCTTCCACGACTTGGGCAGGCTGGCACACATGTGCGCGGCGGCTTCGGATTGACCCGGGCCGGTGATGTCGTCCAGTTCGCCTTCAACGGTCAACAATTCGGTGGTGGTGATGTCGGCGGGCTTGACGCGCTCGACTTTGCCATTGGGGCGGCGCACGTCCCAGTTGCCGTTGACCAGTTTGAACTTTTGGAAGACCGTTTCGATCGTCTCCAAGTAGTAGTCCGCGTCCATGTCTAAGACCGCGTTGTACTCGTCGTAAAACTTGCGGTGGGCGTCAGCGCTTTCGTCGTTGCCTTGGATCAGGTGTTGGAAGTAGTCGTAGTGGCTTTGCGCGTGGCGGTCGGGGTTCATGGCCACGAAGCCCGCGTGCTGCAAGAAGCCGGGGTAGACCTTGCGGCCTTCGCCGGGGTAGCCGGGTGGCACACGGTAGATCACGTTGTTCATGAACCACTCGTGGCTGCGCTCAGTGGCCAGCATGTTGACGGCGGTGGGCGATTGGCGCGCGTCCAGCGGACCGCCCATCAGCGTCATCGACAGGGGCACTTGCTCTTTGTGGGAGGCCATCAACGAAATGGCAGCCAGCACCGGAACCGTGGGTTGGCAAACGGCCAGCACGTGGCAGTGGTCGTACTTCTTGATCAAGTGGCGGATGAATTCTTGCGTGTAAGCGATGTAGTCGTCCAGGTGGAACTCACCATCTTCGACCGGGACCAAACGTGCGTTGCGCCAGTCGGTGATGTAGACCTTGTGGTCAGACAGCATCGTGCGCACGGTGTCGCGCAGCAAAGTGGCGTAGTGACCGGACAGCGGCGCAACAATCAGCACCACGGGTTGGCCCTTGAGTTTGTTCAGGGTTTCGGGGTCGTCGCTGAAGCGCTTGAAGCGACGGAGTTCGCAAAATGGTTTGTCCAGTTCGATGCGCTCGAAGATGGCGACTTCGCAGCCGTCGACTTCCACCTCCTGGATGTCGAATTCGGGCTTCACATAGTCTTTGCCGAGACGGTGAAACAGCTCAAAACCAGCCGCCAAACGCTCAGAACCGGGCATGTGGCTGATCGGGTAGACCGGCGATGTGAACATCTTGGCGGTGGCGTGCGCCAAGTCCGCAAACGGCTCCAGCAGTGAACGTTGGGTGTTGTAGATCTGGTAAAGCATGGGGTGGACTCCGTTTGGGAACCGAAAATGTTGCAGTGCAATATAACAGCGTTTATCCCCTTTGAATTGGGGTTTTCGCTCGAAACCACGCTTATCCGTTCACTGGCTGACACCAAAGTAACAAAGGTGCTTTGGCGCGCCGCGCAAGCGACAGCCGCACCATGCAAAACGCCTCCGCGAGGGAGGCGTCGGGCGAGGGCGCAGTGCTGCGCTTACTTCATGACGGCAGCCATGGACGCGCACACGTGGCCGATGTTGCCGGGGTTTAATGCGGCCACGCAAATGCGGCCGCTGTCGACACCGTAGACGCCAAATTCGCTGCGCAAGCGTTCCATTTGGGCTTTGGCCAAGCCCGAATAACTGAACATGCCCACTTGTTGGGTGATGTAGCTCAGGTCTTGTTGGACACCTGCCGCGGCCAGGCCTTCTTTCAGGGCCACGCGCATCGATTTGATGCGCTCGCGCATGCCGGCCAGTTCGTCTTCCCACAAGGTGCGCAATTCTGGGGTGCCCAAAACCGTCGCCACAATCGAGCCACCATGGATGGGTGGGTTGGAGTAGTTGGTGCGCACCATGATCTTCAGTTGCGACAGCACGCGGGACGCTTCGTCAGCGCTGTCACAAACCACACTGATGGCACCCACACGCTCGCCGTACAAGCTGAAGCTCTTAGAAAACGAGGTCGAGACCAAAATTGGCAGCCCTGCATCCACGAAACGATTGACCACTGCGCCGTCTTCAGCGATGCCTTCGGCAAAACCTTGGTAGGCCATGTCCAAGAAGGCAATCAGCTCGCCGGCTTTGACCGCGTCAATGACTTGCGTCCATTGGTCATGGGTCAGGTCATAGCCCGTGGGGTTGTGGCAGCAGGCGTGCAGCACAAAAATGGTGTTTTTTTCGGCCCCGCGCAGCGCAGCCATCATGCCGTCGAAGTTGATGCCGCGATTGGCGGCGTCGTAATAGGGGTAGGTGCCGACTTCAAAGCCCGCTTGCGTGAAGATGGCGCGGTGGTTTTCCCAGCTGGGGTCCGAGATCAAAACTTTGGCGTTGGGCTGCGTGCGCTTCAAAAAATCAGCGCCGATCTTCAGGCCGCCCGTGCCGCCCAGGGACTGCACCGTGGCCACGCGCTTGCCTTGCACGACGTCGCTGTCGTTGCCGAAGACCAGGCCTTTGACGGCACCGTCGTAGGCGGCGATGCCATCGATGGGCAGGTAGCCGCGCGGCTTGGGCGTGGCCATCAGCTGCGTCTCAGCCGCTTGCACACACTTGAGCAGAGGCAATTTGCCGTTTTCGTCAAAGTAGACGCCCACGCCCAAGTTGACTTTGGCGGGGTTGGGGTCGGCGTTGAACTGCTCGTTCAGACCCAAAATTGGGTCGCGTGGTGCCATGGTGACGGCGGAGAGAAACGACATGGTGGTTTCCTAGGGCAGCAAATGTTGCTTGAGTTGATGACAACCGCGCATTTTAGCGTTCCGTCTCGCGCTCACGGCCGCCAAGCGATGGGGTGACGGGCATTTGCAACGACATTTGAAGCCGTGCTGTAGGGCAAGGTTCAGTCCATCGGTGTTTCGGGTTCAGAACTCGGCCACCAGCCCGCAGGCGTCTCCAGGCGGTGGGCTTTTGATGCAGGCCATCGGTCGCTCAGTCCGCGTTTCGGGCCGCGTCGACTTTCGCCTCACGCCAGCCCAAGTGTGCGCGCCAAGCCGCCAGTGCCCCAATGGCGGTCGCGACGATCAACATGGGCCACTCTTGGTGTTGCCAATGCGTGGCGATGGCGCCGAGCATCAGCAGCGCCAATCCGCTTGCGGCCAGCCTGCTCAGCACTGGCATCAAGAGACCCAGCGCGCCCAGGGTTTCCAGGGCGCCGGTGAGGTACATGAACCAAAGGGGGTAGCCCCAGCGCGTGAAGGCCTCAATCTCGAATGGCAAGGCAGCCAACTTGGCCCCGCCTGAGGCGGCAAAGATCAGCACCAACAAGCCCGTGATCGCGTGCTTTTTCATTGTTTTTTCCCTCTCGATAGATGTCTTCGCAATATAGGGGCACGCAGCTGGGCGTTAGGTGGCCTGATGTGAAGCTCGTGATAGAAACGTGGGTTTGGTCCTGTTTTGGGGCTTGTCGTGTTGTCAAGGTCTGCCATGTCCGAGTCTGCTGGTCAGTTTGTGTCGTTTGCCAACTCGCCCTTTGAGTTGTTTGAGCCCTTTCCGCCCGCTGGCGACCAGCCGGCGGCGATTGAGGCCTTGACCGAGGGCATCCGAGACGGAGAGCTGTTTCAGACCCTGTTGGGCGTGACGGGGTCGGGCAAGACCTACACCATGGCGCAGGTGATTGCGCGCTTGGGACGGCCTGCGATTGTGTTTGCGCCCAACAAGACGCTGGCAGCGCAGCTGTACTCGGAGTTTCGCGAGTTCTTCCCGCGCAATGCGGTGGAGTACTTCGTCAGTTACTACGACTACTACCAACCCGAGGCTTATGTGCCGCAGCGTGATTTGTTCATTGAGAAAGACTCTGCCA
>JALRFN010000143.1 GCA_023268425.1 Burkholderiaceae bacterium
GAAGCCATCAAGGGTGCCAACTCGGGGCGCATCCACACCTTCATTGCGACCAGCCCTTTGCACATGGAGAAGAAGCTGCGCATGAGCCCCGATGAGGTCTTGGAACAGGCCATTCGCGCCGTGCGCTTTGCGCGTAACCACACCGACAACATCGAGTTCAGCCCAGAAGACGGCTACCGAAGCGAGATGGATTTCTTGTGTCGCGTGGTGGAGGCGGTGATCAAAGAGGGCGCCACCACCATCAATATTCCCGACACCGTGGGCTACGCGATTCCCGAGTTGTACGGTAACTTCATCAAAACGCTGCGCGAGCGCGTGCCCAATTCCGATCAAGCGATTTGGTCGGTGCATTGTCACAACGACTTGGGCATGGCCACGGCCAACTCGCTGGCGGGTGTGCAAATCGGTGGCGCGCGTCAAATCGAGTGCACCATCAACGGCTTGGGCGAGCGAGCAGGCAACTGCTCTCTGGAGGAAGTGGTGATGGCGGTGAAAACACGCCGGGACTACTTTGGCCTGGATGTGGCCATCGACGCTTCGCAAATCGTGCCGGCCTCGCGCTTGGTGAGCCAAACCACAGGATTTGTGGTGCAGCCCAACAAGGCCGTGGTTGGTGCCAACGCGTTTGCGCACGCCTCGGGCATTCACCAAGACGGCGTGCTCAAAGCCCGTGACACCTACGAAATCATGCGGGCTGAAGACGTGGGCTGGGCTGCGAACAAAATCGTTTTGGGCAAGCTCTCTGGTCGCAACGCTTTCAAACAGCGCTTGCAAGAACTGGGTATCGAATTGGACAGCGAAGGCGAAATCAACACCGCCTTTGCACGCTTCAAGGAGTTGGCTGACCGCAAGGCTGAGATCTTTGATGAAGACATCATTGCTTTGGTCAGCGAGGAGTCTGCCGCCGGAGGCCGAGACAAATACAGCTTGGTGTCGCTGAGCCAGCACAGCGAAACGGGTGAGCGCCCCCAAGCTACCGTTGTTTTTCAGGCGGACGGCAAAGAAGCGCAAGCCAACAGCGACGGCAACGGCCCGGTGGACGCCTCGTTCAAGGCCATCGAATCGGTGGTCAACAGCGGTGCCGACCTGATGCTTTACTCGGTCAATGCCATCACCTCGGGCTCAACGGAAAGCCAAGGCGAAGTCACGGTGCGTTTGCAGCGCGCTGGCCGCATCGTCAATGGGGTGGGCGCAGATCCGGACATCGTCGTGGCCTCGGCCAAGGCCTACTTGAGTGCCTTGAACAAGCTGGCCTCAGACGATGAGCGTGTGAACCCGCAAGCGGTGTGAGCGTTGGCTGAGACCCAAAAAACCGCCTCTCACGTGAGGCGGTTTTTTTTTGCGCACACCCCCTGGTCTGTGTTCAAGCGGCCTCGGCCAGAGCCAACAAAAAAGCCCGCTAACCAGGCGGTTGCGGGCTTCAGTGTGACCTGGCGGAGAGAGCGGGATTCGAACCCGCGGTGGGCTATGAACCCACACACGCTTTCCAGGCGTGCGACTTAAACCACTCATCCATCTCTCCGGGAAGCCCGCCATTCTAGCGGACTTTGCGTGCGGATTCAGTCCGCGGCTCAGCTCTTTGTGCCCGCGCCGCCAGTGGATTGAATCATGCGCATGGCTGAGCCGATCAAGGCTGCGGTTTCGCCCATGTTGCTGGGCACGATCAGGGTGGACTGGGCATCGGCGGCGACTTGGCTGTAGGCTTCGACGGCTTTTTCCGCGACTTTGAGTTGCACGGCTTGTTCGCCCCCTGGAGTTTGGATGGCTTGGGCCACGCGCTCAATGGCTTCAGCCGAGGCGCGGGCCACGGCCAATATCGCCGCGGCTTCGCCTTCGGCGGAGTTGATTTGGGCTTGC
The DNA here is from genome assembly GCA_023268425.1 of Burkholderiaceae bacterium. GTDB lineage: Bacteria > Pseudomonadota > Gammaproteobacteria > Burkholderiales > Burkholderiaceae_C > RS62. The sequence continues at coordinate 1,858 of JALRFN010000143.1, forward strand.
TTGTCGCCCTCTGAGCGCGCGATGGCCGCTTCCCGCTCACCCGAGGCGATGTTGATTTGCTCTTGGCGACGGCCTTCAGAGGCGGCGATCAGTGCGCGCTTTTCGCGCTCGGCGGTGATTTGCGCCTGCATGGCGTGCAAGATTTCACCGGGTGGCGTCAGGTCCTTGATCTCGTAGCGCAGCACTTTGACGCCCCAGTTCAGCGCTGCTTCGTCGATGGCCGCAACCACTTGGGCGTTGATCATGTCGCGCTCTTCGAAGGTTTTATCAAGCTCCATGCGCCCGATCACGCTGCGCAGTGTGGTTTGCGCGAGTTGGGTGATGGCCATGACATAGTTGCTGGAGCCGTAGCTGGCGCGCTGCGGGTCGGTGACTTGGAAATACAAGATGCCATCGACTTGCAACTGTGTGTTGTCCTTGGTGATGCAGACCTGGCTGGGCACGTCCAGGGGGATCTCTTTCAGCGAGTGCTTGTAGGCCACCCTGTCGAGAAAGGGAATGATGAAGTTCAGGCCAGCAGTTTTGGCGCCTGAGTATTTGCCCAGGCGTTCAATGACCCAGGCCGATTGCTGCGGCACGATTTTGATCGCGCGTGTGATGAACAAGACCACGACGACGGCGAAGACGATGGCGATTTCCATGAGGTTTCTCCCTGGTTTGATTTCAAGTTTGTTGAGTCGGCGCAATGCGCAGGCGAGGGCCGTCGACCGCGACGATGTGGTGTGTACCCGCGAGTCGCTCACCACTGGGGTTGGCCAGGGTGGCCACCCAGTTGGCGCCACGGTAATGTACGGTGGTGCTGCCGTCGGCTTGCCAGACCTCGACCTGCACACTTTGACCAATGTCGGTGGCCACGGGGTCAGCCTCGACGCGGCTGCGCGCGCGGACCAGGTGCCAGATGGCCACGGCACCACCGCTGACCACCGCGGCCAGTGTGACTTGCTGTGTCAGGGTGCTGTCGGTGTAACTGAGCAAGGCGGCGGCGGCCAAGCCCAAAGCTGCCATCAACAGATAAAAAGTGCCGCTGACCAATTCGGCGCCCACCAGCGCGATACAGGCAATCCACCACCAAGTCGTGACGCTCATCTTTGTTTCCCTTTGTCGGTTATCGTCAACATTTTGACCCCAATTCGTGTCGCTCGGCCAGTAGCGTCATGCTGGGTCTTTACACTGCGCGCTTTGGCCTCTGTGGTCGATGTTTTTCCTGTACTTTGTGGATTGCCGGTACGCCATGAAATTTCGCTTCCCCATCGTCATCATTGACGAAGACTTTCGCTCTGAAAACACCTCGGGTTTGGGCATTCGTGCGCTGGCCAAAGCCATTGAAGACGAAGGTTTTGAGGTGGTCGGTGTGACCAGCTACGGCGATTTGAGCCAGTTTGCGCAGCAGCAAAGCCGAGCCAGCGCGTTCATTTTGTCGATCGACGATGAAGAGGTGCTCGGGGGGCCGGACGAAGACCCAGCCATTGCGCGGCTGCGCGCCTTCATCGAAGAAGTGCGCTGGAAGAACGCCGACGTGCCGATTTACGTTTACGGCGAGACCAAGACCTCACGGCACATGCCCAATGATGTGCTGCGCGAGTTGCACGGGTTCATCCACATGTTTGAGGACACCCCAGAGTTTGTGGCGCGTCACATCATCCGCGAAGCCAAGTCTTACCTCGAGGGCATTCAGCCGCCATTTTTTAAGGCCTTGCTGGATTACGCGGAGGATGGCTCCTACTCGTGGCACTGCCCTGGACACTCGGGCGGCGTGGCGTTTTTGAAGAGTCCTGTGGGGCAAATGTTCCACCAATTTTTTGGCGAGAACATGCTGCGCGCGGACGTGTGTAACGCGGTCGAAGAGTTGGGCCAGTTGCTGGACCACACCGGGCCGATTGCCGAGAGCGAGCGCAACGCGGCACGCATCTTCAACGCGGACCATTGTTTCTTTGTGACCAACGGGACCAGCACCAGCAACAAGATGGTTTGGCACCACACCGTGGCCACGGGCGACGTGGTGGTGGTTGATCGCAACTGCCACAAGTCGATTTTGCACGCCATCATCATGACCGGTGCCATTCCGGTGTTTTTGAAGCCCACGCGCAATCACTACGGCATCATCGGCCCGATTGACCGTTCGGAGTTTGACCCCGAAACCATTCGCAACAAGATCCGCGCCAATCCCTTGCTGCAAGACGTGGACGCGGACACCGTGCGTCCGCGCACCTTGACCCTGACGCAGTCGACCTACGATGGCGTGCTCTACAACACCCAGGTCATCAAAGAGCAGTTGGATGGTTTTGTGGCCAACATCCACTTTGATGAAGCGTGGTTGCCCCACGCGGCCTTTCACCCGTTTTACGGGACTTTCCACGCCATGGGCAAAAAGCGTGCGCGTCCGCAGGAGTCGGTGGTGTACGCCACCCAGTCCATTCACAAGCTGCTGGCGGGCATCAGTCAGGCCTCGCATGTCTTGGTGCAAGATTCGCAATCGGTCAAGCTGGACAAGCACCTGTTCAACGAGTCGTACTTGATGCACACCTCGACTTCTCCGCAGTACGCCATCATCGCCAGTTGTGATGTGGCTGCGGCCATGATGGAGCCGCCGGGGGGCACTGCCTTGGTTGAAGAGTCCATCTTGGAGTGCATGGACTTTCGACGCGCCATGCGCAAGGTGGAAAAAGACTACGGCCCCAGCGACTGGTGGTTCAAGGTCTGGGGCCCCACCGATTTGGTGGAAGAAGGCTTGGGCGATGTCGAGGACTGGATGCTGGGCACGGACAAAGCCCACAACTGGCACGGCTTTGGCAAGTTGGCTGCGGGCTTCAACATGTTGGACCCCATCAAGGCCACCGTGGTGACGCCGGGTCTGGATTTGGACGGCACCTTTGCCGACAGCGGTATTCCTGCGGCCATCGTGACCAAGTTCTTGGCCGAGCATGGTGTGGTGGTCGAGAAGACCGGCCTCTACTCGTTCTTCATCATGTTCACCATCGGCATCACCAAAGGCCGTTGGAACTCGTTGCTGACGGCCTTGCAACAGTTCAAAGACGACTACGACCGCAACAACCCTTTGTGGCGCGTCATGCCCGAGTTCTGCCAGCGCCACCCGCGATACGAGCGCATGGGCCTGCGCGACTTGTGTCAGTTTGTGCACGAAACCTACGCCAAGTCCGACATCGCGCGCTTGACCACCGAGATCTACACCATGGACCTGACCCCGGCCATGCGTCCCACCGATGCCTTTGAGTGCATCGCCCAGCGCAAGACAGAGCGCGTGGCCATTGACGATTTGGAAGGGCGCGTGGCCACCAGTCTGATCACGCCTTACCCACCGGGTATCCCTTTGTTGATTCCCGGCGAGGTGTTCAACAAACGCATCGTGGATTACTTGAAGTTTTCACGCGACTTCAACCAGCAGTGTCCCGGCTTTGAAACCGACATCCATGGTTTGGTGGTCGAGACCGACGACTCGGGGGTTCAGCGCTACTGCGCCGACTGCGTGGCGACCTGAGGTCAGCACACCAACGCGCGCGAAACGGTCGGCTCTAGCCCCTGGCGCCGCTCGCGTTGGACTTTTAATGGGCTTGTGCTGGACGCGCAGTCAGATCGGCCAGCGCCTCGCGCAGCGCTTGCAGCGCGAGCGGTTTGGTCAACAGGCGATTCACGCCGGCGTGGATCGCTTTTTCTCGCGTGTCTTCAAACACATCGGCAGTGATCGCAAAAATAGGCACGGCGTTCATCGGGGCGGGCAGGGCGCGTATGCCTCGTGTGGCTTGCAGGCCATCCATCACCGGCATGTGAATATCCATCAGCACCAAATCAAACACATGACCACGCGCGGCGTGTAAAGCGTCAGCGCCGTTTTCGCACAGGGTGACTTGACAGCCCATGCGCGCCAACACCGCGCAAATGAACTGTTGGTTGACGACGTTGTCTTCGGCCACCAAGACGTCCAATTGGCCAGGCGCCCGCGCCGAGTCAGGTGCCGCGATGGGCGACTGCGGCGCATCAACCGGCTCTAGGGGCACTTGCAAGGTGAAGGTGGAACCTTGTCCAGCCATGCTCTGCACTTGAATGTCGCCGCCCATCAAACGTGCCAGTGACAGCGAGATTTGCAGGCCAAGCCCGGCGCCGCCATGGCTGCGGCTGAGGTGGTTTTGAATTTGGTGAAAGCGTTGAAACAGCGCTTTGAGCTCGTGCTCGTCTATGCCCGTGCCGGTGTCGCAGACCGCTATTTCAAGCCAATCCTCAGACGCGGGGCCGGGTGCTGCGCGCCGCGTGGCGCGGATGCGCACCAGACCTTGTTCGGTGAACTTGATCGCGTTGTTCGCGAGGTTGATGAGGATTTGGCGCAAACGTGTCGGGTCTACCGAGAGCCACAGCGTTTCAGGCAAGTCGCAAGCAAGTTGCAACTGCAGCTGCTTGTTGTGCGCCAGGGGTTGCATCAGGGCTTCGACTTCGCGCAACAAGGCCACCACGTTGGTGGGCTCTTTGCGAATCTTGATCTTGCCGGACTCCAGCGCCGATGTGTCCAAAATGTCGTTGAGCAGTTGCAACAGGTGTTTGGCTGAATTGCGGATGGTGCGGACCCAGGCACGTTGATCGGCTTGAAGTGGCGATTGCTCCAAGATTTCCAGCCACCCCATGATGCCGTTGAACGGTGTACGCAATTCGTGACTCATGTTGGCGAGAAAGACGCTCTTGCCTCGGTTGGCGCGCTCTGCATCGCCTTGGGCGATGACCAGCGCCTGGTTGAGTTCGCGCAGGGCTTGTTGCTCGCGTTGTTGGTTGCGGTGGCGCCACAGCAGACCCAAGATGGCCACCAGCAACAGGCTGAGCTGCGCGATGGTGAGCCCGATGATTTGCGTGTTTTGACGCAGCAGCGCTTGGGTTTGCGACTCCAGCAACTTGCTGGAGATCAAGTCGGCCTGGTTGCCCAAGGCTTGGCTGTTGACCTGCAATTGTTCAAAGCGCGCTGACAAGTTGCGCACAGCAGCGACATCGGGTTTCGGCGCAAAAATCAGACCGTCAGCCTCTGGCAAGATGGTTTCTAGCGCGTCCAAAGTGCTCGCGGCTTGTGTTTCGTCGAGCAGGGCTTTTGAGCCGCGAGAGTCGCGCAAGACCGCAATTTTGCTGAACAAAATGTCCAAGCGCAGGCGCAACTCGTCAAGCGGTGGTGCGGGGTCTTGAAGGCGCCATGCGCGCAAGGCGGCGCTGAAACGCAAGACTTCTCGGTCCAGTAAAAACGCGGGGGCCGTGATCGAGTCCACGCGCATGCGCTGGCGCTCGATCAAGGCCTGGCGCTGGCTCAATTCAAACACCAGCAGCCCGCTCATCAGCAAGGCCAGTGTGGCCGC
>JALRFN010000209.1 GCA_023268425.1 Burkholderiaceae bacterium
ACATCGCCTTCGCCGGCAATGATGCGTTGTGCGGCCAAGGCGATGGTCTGCAGACCTGAGGAACAAAAACGGTTGACCGTCATGCCTGAGGTGGTGATGGGGCAGCCAGCCGATAAGGCGATTTGGCGGGCAATGTTCATGCCCGTGGCGCCTTCGGGGTTGGCACAGCCCATGATGACATCGTCAACCAGGGCCGCGTCGATGCCCGCGCGCGCAATCGCGTGCTTGACCGCGTGGCCGCCCAGGGTGGCGCCATGGGTCATGTTGAACGCGCCCTTCCAGCTTTTGGTCAGCGGGGTGCGGGCGGTGGAAACAATCAGTGCATTCGTCATGTGTATCTCCGTTCACGGCTGGCCCGGCCAGCCGTGGTGTGTGGGGTGAAAGCGATCAGAGTTGGCCAGTGAAGTTCTTGCCTTCGGCGACCAGACGCTGGATCAGAGGCGCAGGCGTCCAGAACGCGCCATCGTCGGCGGGGTTCTTGGCAAAACGCTTCATGGCTTGCACCACGTTGAACAAACCCATTTCGTCGGCGTAGCGCATGGGGCCGCCGCGGAAGATGGGGAAGCCATAGCCCGTCAGGTAGACCATATCGATGTCGCTGGCCTTGGAGGCGATGCCCTCTTCGAGAATGTGCGCGGCCTCGTTGACCATCGCAAACACCAAGCGCTGAACGATTTCCTCGTCGCTGATCTTGCGTTGCGGCACACCGATGTCAGCGCGGTGCTTTTCCAGCATCTCGGCGACCACTGGGCTGGGGATGGGTTTGCGCTGACCGGGTGCGTAGTCGTACCAGCCCGCACCGGTCTTTTGACCGAAACGACCCAATTCACACAGGCGGTCCGCCGAGGCGCTGTAACGCACTTCGGGCTTGTCCACATAGCGGCGCTTGCGAATCGCCCAGCCAATGTCGTTGCCGGCCAAGTCGCCCATGCGGAACGGCCCCATGGCGAAGCCAAATTTCTCGATGGCTTTGTCGATTTGCTCAGGGCTGGCGCCCTCGTCCAACATGAAGCCAGCTTGGCGGCTGTACTGTTCGATCATGCGGTTGCCAATGAAGCCGTCGCACACGCCAGAGACCACGGTGGTCTTCTTGATCTTCTTGCCCACCGCCATGACCGTGGCCATGACGTCTTTGGCCGTGGCCTTGCCGCGCACCACTTCCAACAGCTTCATGACGTTGGCTGGGCTGAAGAAATGCAGACCCACCACGTCATGCGGGCGTTGGGTGAAGCTGGCGATCTTGTCCACGTCCAGCGTCGAGGTGTTGGACGCCAAAATGGCGCCCGGCTTCATCACCGCGTCGAGTTGTTTGAACACCTTTTCCTTGACGCCCATCTCTTCAAACACCGCCTCGATCACCAAGTCGGCGTCTTTGATGTCGTCGTAAGCCAGGGTCGTGGACAGCAAGGCCATCGTGGCTTCGTACTTCTCTTGCTTGAGCTTGCCTTTCTTGACGCGGGCTTCGTAGTTCTTGCGAATCACGCCCACACCGCGATCCAAAGCCTCTTGCGTCATCTCCAAGATGGTGACTGGAATCCCGGCGTTCAAAAAGTTCATGGAGATGCCGCCGCCCATGGTGCCTGCACCGATCACCGCCACCTTTTGGATGTCGCGCTTGGGCGTGTCGCTGGGCACATCAGGAATCTTGCTGGTCGCGCGGTCAGCCACAAAAATATGGCGCAGCGCGCGGCACTCGGGCGTCATCATCAGGTTGATGAAAATTTCGCGCTCGTTCGCCAAGCCTTGTTCAAACTTCATCTTGGTGCCAGCTTCCACGGCGTCCACACACTTGACCGGTGCGGGGAAGTTTTTGGCCATGCCCTTGACCATGTTGCGCGTGAACTGGAAGTAAGCATCGCCTTGCGGGTGCTTGTTGGGCAGTTTGCTGACCAAGGGCAAGGGGCGCACGTCGGCGACTTTTTGAGCCAGTTTGACGGCGGCGTCCATCAAGCCGTCGGCCGACATCACGACTTCATCAAACAGCTTTTGACCAGGAATCGCCGCCAGCATCTCGGCGTTCATCGCCTCACCGCTGACGATCATGCTGACTGCCGCTTCGACACCGATCACACGGGGCAAACGCTGCGTGCCGCCGGCGCCAGGAATCAAACCCAGCTTGACTTCGGGCAAAGCCACCTTGGTGCCTGCTGCGACCACACGGTAGTGACAACCCAAGGCCAGTTCCAAGCCACCGCCCATGGCCACGCTGTGGATGGCTGCGACGACGGGCTTGTCGGCGTTTTCAACCGCACGAATCACCGACAACAAATTCGGGTCTTGATAAGCCTTGGGCGAGCCAAACTCCTTGATGTCCGCGCCACCGGAAAACGCCTTGCCAGCGCCGGTCAGTACGATGGACTTGACCGCCGCATCGGCATTGGCCTTTTCCAAGCCGTCGACGATGCCAAGGCGGGTCGACAGCCCCAAACCGTTGACCGGCGGGTTGTCCAGGGTGATCACGGCAACGTCGCCGCGTACTTCATAGTGAGCTGTCATTGGGCCTCCAAAGCACTTGAAATGATCCGAGTTCGCAAAAACGAACGACCGTTCGATATTATGCAAGAAGCCCGTGACGGCACAACCACTTTTGTCGCCGCAGGGACAAAAGCAGGGGCACAACGCAGCCGCTCAAAGCCCTTGATTGAGCTTCGGCGAGGCGACTTTTGCGGCCATGCGCCAGATCAAGGCCGCCAGTCCCAGCAACAACAGCAAAGCCAAAGACAAGCCCACGCGCTGAGCCACCCAGCCAATCAAGGCTGGACCCGCCAGCACGCCCGCATACCCCATCACCCCCACCTTCGCCACCGAGCGCCCACCGTCACCCGGGTTCAGTTGCCCAGTCAAGCTGAACAAAATCGGCACCACCACAGACAAGCCCAAGCCGGCCAACGCGAACGCCACCACCACGACCGACAAACGCGGCCAGACCAAGGCCATGGCCACGCCAACGAAGACCAAGGCGCCGCAGCGCTGCAAAGTGATGGCCGGCCCCCAGGCTTGGATCACCCGGTCGCCCATGAAGCGCCCCACCACCATGGCGGCTGAAAACGCAGTGAACGCCCAAGGCGCTTGCACCAAGGTGGCCCCAGCATGCAAGCGCAAATACACCCCACCCCAATCCAACAGCGCGCCCTCGGTGACGTAAGCCGCCACGATCAACACCCCCAACAGCAGCAAGGGGCGCGTCCAAGCCACCCGCACATGCGCTGGCGCGGTCGCCGTTGAGGTCAGCGCGCGGTCGGTCAGCAACTTGCGGTGCATGGCACCAGACAGCAACAGGGCTGGTACCACCACCAAGGACATGAGCCAAGTCGCGGACACCCCCCAAGCCATCGCCACAGACACCCACAAGCCAGCGAGTAAATTGCCCAAGCTGTAAAAACCATGCATGCCCGCCATCAGCGAGCGACCTCGCAAACCCTCTTGCGTCACCGCTTGGGTGTTGATCGCGGCATCCATCACGCCAGCGCACACACCAAAACCATACAGCGCCAAAACGGCGATGGGCAGGCTGGGCGCACTCACCGCCAGGCCAGCGGCCAGGGCCAAACCGCTGGCACTCCAAGCGCTCACGCGCGCACTGCCCCAGCGCGGCAAGCCTGCGTGGGCCAAGGGGTAAGCCGACACCGAACCCAGGCCAATGCAGAGCAACACCCAGCCCAAGGCCTCCAAGCTCAAGCCCCAGTGCGCGCGAAAACTCGGAATCAACGCCATCCAGGTGCCGCTGACCACGCCCAACAACGCAAAATAAGTCCGCAACGCCAGCGCGGCGCGATCAGTGGCGTTGGTGGTTCCAGTCGACATGGTGCGCGCATGATAGGACCGACCAGTCGATCAGGTGAGCGTGCAGATGGGTCAGCGTCCCCCACGCGCCCCTCAGGCCCCACCTGCGCCAAGGTCAAAGCAATCGCGAAACAATGCCGCCATGACGCCATCTCCCCCTCGGGTTCCAGGCCCCCAACTGGGCCAACGCTACGCCAGCGCACATCCCGCTTTTGCGGTTCAAGTTGACCCCACGCCAGTGCCGCAAGCGCGTTGGGCACTGCGCAACGAGGCTTTGGCAGATGCCGTTGGTTTGCCAGCCTCCTGGCTGCACAGCGACGCGGCGCTGGACGTGCTGGCCGGTAACGCCACACTGGAATACAGCGCGCCAGTGGCCACGGTCTACAGCGGCCACCAATTTGGGCACTGGGCTGGGCAACTGGGTGACGGTCGTGCGCTGCTGCTGGGCGACGTCCGCCGCGACGGCCAGCGCACCGAAATTCAACTCAAAGGCGCGGGCTTGACCCCGTTTTCGCGCATGGGCGACGGGCGAGCGGTGTTGCGTTCATCCTTGCGCGAATTCTTGGCCAGCGAAGCCATGGCCACTCTGGGCGTACCGACCAGTCGAGCCTTGGCGCTGGTGACGTCCCCTCTGCCTGTACGGCGCGAACGCGTGGAAACAGCGGCCATCGTGACCCGCACGGCACCCAGCTTTGTGCGTTTCGGTCACTTCGAGCATTTCGCTCACCACCACCAGCCTGACGCCCTGCGCGCCCTGATCGATCATGTCTGCACCGACTTGTGGCCAGACTTGGGCCGTGACTTCACAGGCGATGAGCGCGTGGCCGCCCTGCTGCTGCGCGTGGTCCAGCGCAGCGCCGAATTGGTCGCCCATTGGCAAGCCTTGGGCTTTTGCCACGGCGTGCTCAACACCGACAACATGAGCATCCTGGGTTTGACGCTGGACTACGGCCCATTTCAGTGGATGGATGCCCACGTGCCCAACCACATCTGCAACCACTCGGATCAGGGTGGACGCTACGCCTACGACCAGCAACCCCAAGTGGTGGCTTGGAACCTACAAGCACTGGCCGTGGCGCTGAGCGCTGCTTGCGACAGCGACGACACCGAGCCCTTGGTCCAGGCCCTGCGAGCCTTCGCGCCGCACTACGCCCAAAGCCTGCGCCAAGGCATGGCGCGCAAGCTGGGGCTGGGCGAGGTGAATGAGACCAGCACGGGTTTGATCCACCGGTGGTTTGACTTGTTGGCCGAAGCCGGCGCCGACCACACGCGCAGCCACCGCCGACTGAGCGACACGCTGCGCGACGCCAGCGACTGGGCTGCATTGCAGAGCCTGCCGCAGGCCATGCAAGACGAATTGGGCGGCGGCGAAGCCGTGCAGGCTTGGTGGCGTGACGCACTCGCACACTGGCGCGTGGACTCACCCCAGGCGCTGGGCCAGGCGCTGTGTCAAATCAACCCGTGCTTTGTCTTGCGCAACCACATGGCCCAAGAAGCCATCGACGCGGCCGAGGGCGGCGACTTTGGGGTGGCCGAACAACTGTGGACCGTGTTGCGCACACCCTTTGATGAGCACCCTGCACACGCCCGTTGGGCCACCGAGGTGCCGAGCTGGGCCGCAAGTCTGAGCATCAGCTGTTCAAGTTAACTTGAATCTCAATGCGTCACACCCCATCAACGGCGCGGTCATCCGCCAGGGGTTCAGACCCGCTTGCTCGCCACCCAACGCGTGACGTGAGCCAAGCCCTGATGGCCTGGTCCCTCATCCAAATGGGTCTCACCTGACCACGATTCCAGGGGCTCGAAGCCCGCAGCGAAGTCTTCACACAGCAAGGCGGGGGTGTACAACATGGCCTTGTCCTTGGGACCACCACTGTTGTGCTGAAGTTGTTGGGGGTGGAAAGCCTCCAACACCAACAGACCTCCGGGACGAAGGGCCTGGGCCAACTGCGCATGGACTTGAACGCGCAAAACCGGCGGCAAGTGCAAATAGACCAACACCACCGCGTCTGCACTGTTCGGCTCGGGTGCCCACTCAGCCAAATCGGCGTGCACCGTGGTGATGCTCACCCCACGCTCCTGCGCCAACGCCTGGGCCTTGTTCAAACCCACCTGTGAGTTGTCCACGGCCGTGACTTGGTGGCCTTGCTGGGCCAACCAAACGCCGTTGCGCCCTTCACCATCGCCCGGAACCAACACCTCGCTGTTCGGCACCAAGCGGTGCGCCTGTGTGGTCAAAAAGGCGTTCGGCGCGGTGCCGTACTTGAATGCCTCGCCCGCAAATTGTTGATCCCAAAAATTCATGCGCTCGCCCCATGGATGCCGACTGATTGATACCCCTGAGTGTATCCATGACAACAAACACACCCGCATGCAAAGCGAGGGGATCTCCCCGCCCTGTCGCGCCCGAGGTTGCCGACCCGCGACAGGCTTACCCATACTCTGCGGCGACGACCTTTGGAGACCACATGAGCACCCGCTACCCCCATTTGTTTGCCCCATTGGATTTGGGTTTCACACAGTTGAAGAACCGCGCCTTGATGTGCTCCATGCACACGGCCTTGGAAGAAGCGCCGGACGCCTCTGTACGTTTGGCGGCTTACTTTGCCGAGCGTGCCCGCGGTGGGGTGGGCATGATCATCACAGGCGGTTTCTCGCCCAACACCGAAGGCGGTCTGGGCGCCAAGTTGTCCACACCCGCTGAGGCCGACGAGCACCGCGCGATCACTGATGCGGTGCATGCCGCAGACCCGGACGTGAAGATCTGTCTGCAAATCCTGCACGCCGGCGCCTTGGCCGGCGTGCCCGAGTGCGTCTCGCCTTCGGGCGTGAAATCACGCATTGGGCGCTTCACCCCCGCAGCGCTGGACGAAGCGGGCATTGAAAAGCAAATTTCCGACTTCGCCAACTGCGCCGCCATGGCGCAGCGCGCCGGCTACGACGGCGTGGAGATCATCGGTTCGGCGGGCTATTTGATTTCGACCTTTTTGGTGCAAAAAACCAATTTGCGTACCGATGAATGGGGTGGTTCCTGGGAGAACCGCATGCGCTTTCCCATCGAAGTCGTGCGCCGCGTGCGCGCCGCCGTCGGGCCAAACTTCATTGTGGTGTTTCGCATCGCGGCCATGGACATGCTCGAAGGTGGTCTGGCCTGGGACGAAGTGGTCAGCCTGGCGCAAGCCCTGGAGGCCGAAGGGGTCAACATCGTCAGCACCCACTTTTGCTGGCACGAATCGCCTGTGCCCACCATCGCCACCATGGTGCCGCGCGCCGCGTTTGCCCAAGTCACCGGGCGCCTCAAGGCGCACTTGAAGATCCCGCTGATCACCAGCAACCGCATCAACATGCCCGACGTGGCCGAGGCGGTGCTGGCGCGTGGTGACGCTGACATCGTCTCGATGGCACGCCCCATGTTGGCCGACGCCGAATGGGTGAACAAGGCAGCGCAGGGTCGAGAAGACGAAATCAACACCTGCATCGGCTGCAACCAAGCCTGCTTGGACCATGCTTTCGGTGGCCGCCAACAGGTCACCTGTCTGGTCAACCCGCGCGCCTGCAACGAAACCACGCTCAACTACCTGCCCACCCCCCAAGCCAAGCGCATTGCCGTGGTGGGCGCCGGCCCTGCCGGTTTGGCCTACGCAACCGTCGCTGCCGAGCGCGGCCACCGGGTCAGCCTCTACGACGCCGCCGCAGAAATCGGCGGTCAGTTCAACATCGCCAAGCGCATTCCTGGCAAGGAAGAGTTTCACGAAACGCTGCGCTATTACCGCCGCATGCTGGAAGTGCGAAACATTGAAGTTCACTTGAACACCAGGGTGAATGCATCGATGCTGCAAGGCTTGGGCTTTGATGAAATCATCGTCGCCACGGGCATCACCCCGCGCAAACCCGAGATTGAAGGCATCGATCACCCCATGGTCATGGGCTATTTGGACGCCGTGCTGGGGCGCAAGCCCATCGGCAAGCGGGTGGCCATTTTGGGCGCGGGGGGCATCGGCTTTGATGTCGCCGAATTGATCAGCCACGCCGGCCCCAGCGCAGCCCTGGATATCGACACCTTCGCACGCGAATGGGGCATTGACTTCAAAAACCACCCGCGCGGCGGCGTCACCGGGGTCCAACCCCAGGTGCAAGCCGCGGACCGCGAGGTCTACCTGATGCAACGCAAGACCGACCCAGTCGGGAAAACCTTGGGACGCACGACGGGCTGGACCCACAAAGCCACCCTGGCCAAGCGCGGGGTGCACATGTTCAACGGCGTCGAGTACCTGCGCATTGACGACGCAGGCTTGCACACACTGGTGCACGGCGAGCCCAAATTGTTTGACGTAGACACGGTCATCGTTTGTGCGGGCCAAGAGCCGCTGCGCACGCTGTACGACGACTTGCGCGCAGCCGGCCTGCCGGCACAGCTCGTCGGCGGCGCCTTCGAAGCCAGTGAACTGGACGCCAAGCGCGCCATCAACCAAGCCAGCCGGATGGCCGCTGAGGTCTGAGGGCAACGCCACGAGGCCTTTGACCCGAGACCTTCACCCGCACCCTTCACCCGTGACTTTCGCCCGATAAGTTCAGCCATCAGCTTGGCCCGCCCCCCCTGCGCACAAGGTGCCGAGGGAGCCACCGCGCCCAACCGGGTCTTGAACCTTGTGGCAAGCTGTTCAGGATTGGCCCTTGGAGAGATTCACCATGCCCACCATTCAAAAGACCGACGCCGAGTGGCGCGACGTGCTGCACAGCAAAAACGCCGAGCCCGGCGCTTTCGAGATCACCCGCCACGCTGCCACGGAGCGCCCGTTCACTGGGCGCTATGAACAGGTGTGGACGACAGGACGCTACCAGTGCATCTGTTGCGACGCGCCACTGTTTGAATCGGCGCACAAATTTGACGCCGGCTGCGGCTGGCCCAGCTTTGACCGGGCGCTGCCCAATGCGATTCAAGAGAATGTCGACCGCAGCCACGGCATGGTTCGCGTCGAGACCGTCTGCGCCCAATGCGGCGCCCACCTCGGTCACGTGTTTCCCGACGGCCCGCGCGACACCACGGGCTTGCGCTACTGCATCAACTCCGCTTCCATCGCGCTGGATCCCGAGTCCTGAACGCACGCACCCAGGGCCATTGAGCGAAAACGCGCAGCCGCCGCGTCGGTGACTCTGTCCATGTCATTGGGGTAAACGCGGACATACAATAAGCATTGCTTACTATTGACCCGCAACCATGAAGTGCACCGAAGACACCATTGGCTTTTTGCTGGCCGACGTTTCTCGCATGATGCGTCAGGCCTACCAGCGCGAACTGACTGAAGACCAACTCACGCTTGCGCAAGCACGCGCTTTGGTTTACGTCCAGCGCCACGAGGGTTTGCGACAGTTCGAACTGGCCGAGCTGCTGGAGGTCGCCCCCATGACCTTGGCCCGATTGTTGGACACCTTGGTCGCACAAGACCTGGTTGAGCGCAGGCCTGACCCCCAAGACCGCCGCGCCTTTCGCGTGCACTTGCGCCCCGCTGCAGCCGAACAACTGGCCCGCATCGACGAGGCGGCCGAGCACATTCGCCGCAACGCCTTACAAAACATCGCGCCAGAAAATCAAGCCGTGCTGCTCCAAACCCTGCAACACATGCGCAGCAACCTGTCTACACGCTAAAACTTCAATTTCACTTAAAGCTTTAACCCATGACTGCCGAACCCTCCACCAGCGCCCCTCAAGCCCCAAGCCGCCGTCGCAAGCGCCGCCTGTTGATGCTGGCGATTCCATTGGCCGTGGCGATGGGCTCAGGCGTGGTCTACCTCCAAGGCGGCCGTTACGCAGAAACCGACAACGCCTACGTCAAAGCCGACAAACTCGCCATCAGCGCCGATGTCTCGGGCAAGGTCGTTGCCGTGCACGTGACCGACAACGCCCGAGTGGCGCAAGGTGCCCCCTTGTTTGACATCGATCCACTGCCCTTTGACGTGGCGCTGCGCAAGGCCGAGGCCAACGTCGCCCAGGCGCGCACCAACGTGCGCGCGCTGCAAGTGAGCTACCGCGAGGCGCAAGCGCAAATACGCTTGGGCGAGACCAAGCAACGCTTTGCCGAGAAGGAACAGCAACGCTTGAACGAGTTGCGCGCCAGAGGCTTTGCGTCGGTGACGCAACTGGACGCCGCCAAGCAAGCCACCGAGATCGCCGCGCAAAGCGTGGCCACCCAACGTGAAGAGCTGCAGCGCATCGCCGCCAGCTTAGGCGGCAACCCCCAAGCAGCAGTCGACAGCCACCCCAGCGTGCGCGCCGCCTTGGCCGAAGTCGCTCAAGCCCAGCTCAACCGCAGCCGCACACAAGTGCACGCCGCGCAATCCGGCACCATCAGCCACCTGCCCGTGCTCGGCCAATTTGTGGCCACCGGCGCCACCAGCGCCGCCTTGGTCGCCGACGCCGCGCCTTGGGTGGAGGCCAATTTCACCGAAACCGAGTTGGCCCACGTGCGCCCCGGGCAGCACGCCGAAGTCACGCTGGACATTGCGCCCGACGTTCACCTGAGTGGCGTGGTCGACAGCCTGAGCCCAGCCACGGGGCCGAATTCGCGTTGATTCCCGCGCAAAACGCCACCGGCAATTGGGTCAAGATCGCGCAGCGCGTGCCCGTGCGCATCCGGCTCGATGACCCCAGCCAAGCACCGCTGTTGCGCGCCGGCCTGAGCGCCACGGTGCGCATCGACACCGAACACCGCCGCAGCCTCTGGGGTTGGCAACTGTGAGCAGCGCTGCAGCGGGCGCCGCGCCCGCGCCGCATGCGGTGGCCAACCGTGGCGCCATCACCATCTCGGTGATGCTGGCCACCATCATGCAGGCCTTGGACACCACCATCGCCAACGTCGCCCTGCCCCACATGCAAGGCGGCATGGGGGCCACCCAAGACCAAATCTCTTGGGTGCTGACCTCATACATCGTCGCCTCGGCCATCGTCATGCCACTGACGGGCTTCATCAGTGCACGCATCGGGCGCAAACGCATGTTCATGTGGTCGGTCGCGGGATTCACCGTAACCTCCATGCTGTGTGGCGCAGCCATGACCCTAGAACAAATTGTTTTGTTCCGCCTGTTGCAAGGGGTGTTCGGCGCAGCCTTGGTGCCCTTGTCGCAATCGGTCTTGCTGGACAGCTATCCGCGCGAAAAAGCGGGGGCGGCCATGGACCTGTGAGAGGTCGCTGGAAAATCGGCGT